>NZ_DATJPM010000043.1 GCF_035506375.1 Methanocella sp. | reverse complement strand
GGGGCGACAGCGGTCGCGGGGATGCCGAAGTACGTCTGGCCCCGGGCCCTGCGGGCGCCCTTGTCCAGGTTCGTGTCGACCATGGGTGGGATGAGCTCGAAGACCTTGACTGAGGTGCCTTCCAGCTGCTGCCTCAGCGTGAGACTGAACGTATGGACCGCGGCCTTCGTCGCGCAGTAGACCGGCATCGGGGCCATGGGATAGAAGGCCAGGCCCGACGAGACATTCACGATCGCCGCGTCCTTTTGCTTCATTAAATGAGGTGTGAAGAGCGCCGATAGGTACACCAGCGCCCGGAAGTTGACCTCGATCTCGTCCTCGCCGTCGGCCGCCCGGTGGCAGAGGAGGTCTTCCGTGCCCTTGCGGAAGTCGATCATGCGCTGGACGCCGGCGTTGTTCACCAGGACGCTGAGGCCGGGGAAGCTGGCGACCGCCCACGCGTACAGCGCTTCCCGCTCCGGCTCTTTCGAGACGTCGCATTGCTTCACGTGGATCTGCGGCAGCTTTTTCTTCGCGCTGGCCAGGCTCGCCCCGGTCCGCCCGCAGACGAGGACCTCGTTGCCTGCCCTGACGAATTCCTCTGCCAGCGCCAGGCCGATGCCGGTGGCGCCGCCCGTGATCAGTACGGTGTTGCCGCTGGTTTTCATGATCACACCAACGGCGACAAGCTATAAATACTATATCAGCTACCGATATATCGTCAGACGACTGACAATGAGCCAGGTGGGATTGTGGAAGATAAAACGAACAACGAGGTCCGGCGGATCTTTCTCAAGCTGATCGTGCTGAAGATCATCAAGGACAGGCCCACCCACGGCTACGACATCATCAAGACCATCGAGCAGCGGTCCGACGGCCGGTGGGCGCCGAGCGCCGGCTCCGTCTACCCGATCCTGGAAAGCCTCGAGAGGAATGGCATCATCCGCAGCGAAGAGATCGAGCGCAGGAAGGTCTACTCGATCACCCCGAAGGGCGAGCTCGGGCTCGAGCAGATGCTGGCGAAAAAGCGACAGCTGCTCGTGGAGATGACCCGGGCCATCGACTTCGCGACCGGAGAGGCCGGCGAAAACGAAAGAGGAAGGTAATACAGTGAGTGAAAACATCGACGTTACGAACACGGCGGGCGAAGAGATGCCGAAGAAGGGCATCTCGTACAAGTGGGTAGCGCTGTCCTGCGTGACCCTCGCCACGCTCATGGGCACCATCAACGGCAGCATCATCCTGATCTCGCTGCCCGCGATCTTCAAAGGCATCCAGCTGAACCCCATGGCCCCGGATGCCTTCCAGTACCTGCTGTGGATATTGATGGGCTACGGCCTCGTCACCGCCGCGCTGCTGCTGAGCCTCGGGCGGCTGGCCGACATGTACGGCCGGGTCAAGCTCTTCCAGCTGGGCTTCCTGATCTTCGCGGTGGGCTCCATCCTGCTGTGGCTGACGCCGGGCACCGGCGAGCAGGGCGCGCTGGAGCTGATCATCTTCCGCATGATCCAGGCGGTGGGCGGCGCGTTCACCATGGCGAACGGCGCGGCCATCATCACCGACGCCTTCCCGGCCAGCGAGAGGGGCAAGGCTCTCGGCATCAACATGGTCGCGGTCATGTCGGGCCAGTTCATCGGCCTTATCCTGGGCGGCATCCTGGCCGTCTACCACTGGCGCTACGTTTTCCTCATCAGCGTGCCCTTCGCTATCCTGGGAACGATCTGGTCCTACTGGAAGCTCAAGGAGCTGGCGATACCCGCGGCGAAGACGGGGATCGACTATATCGGCAACCTCATCTTCATCGGCGGGCTGACGTCCCTTTTGATCGGCATCACCTATGGCCTGATGCCCTACGGCAACGATGCTATGGGCTGGAGCAGCCCGTGGGTCATCGGGTCCATCGTGCTCGGCATCCTGCTGCTGATCGCCTTCCCGCTCGTCGAAAGCAGGGTAAAGTACCCCATGTTCCGCATCGACTTGTTCAAGATCAAGTCCTTCGCGTACGCCAACCTTGCCAGCACCACGTCGGCCATCGCCCGGGGCGGCGTCATGTTCATGCTGATCCTGCTCCTGCAGGGCATCTGGCTTCCGCTTCACGGCTACGCTTACGCGGATACGCCATTCTGGGCGGGCATCTACATGCTGCCCATGACCATCGGCTTCATCCTGATGGGGCCCATCTCAGGCATACTCTCGGATAAGTACGGCCCCCGGTGGATCGCCACGGGCGGCATGGCGCTCGTGACGCTCTGCTTCATAGGGCTGGCCACGCTGAACTTCGACTTCGAGTACTGGCAGCTGGGCGTACTTTTATTCTTAATGGGCTGCGGCAGCGGCATGTTCGCGTCGCCGAACAGCTCATCGATCATGAACTCGGTGCCGCCCCAGGACCGGGGCGTCGCCTCGGGCATGATGTCCACGCTGATGAACTCGGCGAATACGGCCAGCATGGCGATATTCTTTACGATCATCATCGTGGGCATCCAGAGCGCGTTTCCGGCCGCCGTACAAAATTCCCTGGCCAGCCTGGGGTCGGCGCAGCTTGGGCCGCTCGCGGCGGCGCTGGGTGCCATACCGCCGACTGGTGCGCTGTTCTCGGCGTTCCTGGGATATAACCCGATCGACGCGATCCTGAGCGCCCTGCCGGCTTCGGTCGCCAGCAGCATACCACAGAACGTCCTGGCCGTTCTACATAGCCATGACTGGTTCCCGAGGACGCTTGCCGATGCGTTCATGCCGTCGCTGCGGATATCGTTCATCATCGGCGCCATACTCTCGGGCATAGCGGCGGTGCTGTCGGCCATGCGAGGCGAGAAATACGTACATGAAGCCAGCGGCCCCGCCAACAGCATGACGGCCACGGCCGGCGTGCCGGAGGCGAAGAAGTAGATGCGGGTGCCGGGCATTACCGGTCCCTTTTTTTGGAGATTTCGAACTATGTCTGACCTTTTCAACAAAATATTGATCGCGACCGACGGGTCGCAATACTCCCTGGCGGCCATGCAGAAGGGCATAGACCTCGCCCGGTTATACGAGTCAAAGGTCTATGCGCTCTATGTTATCGACACGCGGGTGCTCGCCGGGACAGGCGGGATGCCAGAGCCTGAGAACATATACCAGCTGCTGGAGCTGGAAGGCAAGAATGCGGTCGGGCAGGTGAAAAAGGCGGCGGAAGGGCTACAGGTCGAGACGTTCGTTCTCCCGGGGCACCCCACCGAGACCATCGCCAGGTTCGCGAAGGACAACGGCGTTGACCTGATCGTGATGGGTACGCTGGGAAAGAGTAACATCGAAGAGATGCTTCTCGGCAGCATCGCCGATAGTGTCATCCGCATATCGCCATGCCCTGTACTCATAGTACGGGGTACCGTTTAATCTTTTTTGCTTCTTAACCTTTTCGAGACGAATTGCCGGAGGCTCAGAGCATATGGAGCCCGGCTTATTGGCAAGCCTAAAAAACAGAAGTAATAAAATTGTTTTGCCCGCTCATTCGATGAGCAGCAGCCCGTAGGAATTAAACCCGGGATGCATGAACTTCCCGTACTCGTTCTTTTTGCAGGGGATCACGTCAATAGGAAGCCCGAGCTTCCGGACCGTGGCGAACACGTCGATGCCCACGGCCTCCATGGAGGTCCGGACCTTCTCCGCATGCCGGCAGTCCCGCTTTACGCTCAGGTCTACGACGCCCTTCGCCTGCTCCGCCACGCAGTCCTCGCAGAAGTAGCAGGGATAAGCCCCGAAGGCCAGCGCCTTATAATAGCCCGCGTAGAAGGCGCACTGCTCCATATCATAAACTGTATTGTGGATCCAGAGTATCAGCCCCGAGAGGAAAGCGTGCCAGTTCGCGGGCACCTTATCAGGGTCTATCTCTTTCATCCCCGGAATGCCCTTAAAGTGTATGATGTAGGCCTTATGATATTCCTTCAGCATCTTCCTGGTATCTTCGGGCCCCGGAACATAGGGCGGACAGCTCAGATGCTTGCCGTAGCCCTTGCAGCCGAACATGCACTTCCAGCGCACCCACTCGCTCACCACGATGTCGCCGGGCTCGACCGGGCACAACTCCACATTACGCTTTCCAGCCATCGCCTTAAGGTCTTTTTCGAGCTTCGCGGCGCTCGATATTTGCTCCTGTTTCCGGGCCATAATACATAATGTATATAAGAAGGGCTTATAATATTTACGCCGAGGGCATGTCTATAAAGGCCGGGCTATTCCCGGTCGACTATTTAATATCCCGATCCCCCGGTATACGAGGGAAAGAAACCGGATAGCGGTCGAAACCGGTAAAAAGGCCATAATTGCGCAATAAATTGATTTCTATCTAGTATTATGCCATATTAAAGTGATATGACATTAAAAAGTCGATTATTCATCATTTTAAAGATAAATTCTAATTACAAGAGCCTCGAAGCCCTGCTGGCATTCTTCGGCATAATCAGGGGCTATGATACGATTTTCGCAGGTTAATGCTATTAACATGGAACTTAAAGTTTGACTAGGTGATATACCTATGGCTAGAAGAGAAGAACGTGGAGATATGACTGTCAGAGAGGCTGGCAGGAAGGGTGGAGAGACCACGAAGAGGACCCATGGCCACGACTTTTACGTCCAGATCGGGCACAAGGGCGGACAGAAGGTAAGGGATCTCATCAACAGGGCAAAGAGGTCCGAGTAAGCGGGGCTTCAAAGAAGCCCATGGCTTTTTTAAGCCCTTTACTTCGGCGGTCCTCCACGGGCCGCCAGGATCTTTTATCGTATATATTTTCAGTAAGCTCAGGGTAAATATTTATAAGCGAAGCTCTTTTTGGATAGACCGGGTACCATGGAGGACATATTCGGCATCCGGTCGTTCGCATCGAAGTTCGACCGGCAGGTCTGGGGGCTCTTCGGCGCTTCCATCGTGGGTGTGCTGGGCAGCTCACTCGTGATGACGTTCATGTCGATCTACATGTACGAGAGCCTGGGAATGTCCATGACCCAGGTGGGGATCGCCGATTTCATCACGACCATCGTCGGCGCGGCGGCCGCCTATGCCGGCGGGGCTCTGTGCGACGTCTATGGCAGAAAAAAGCTCCTCGTAGCGGGCCTTGCCCTACAGATCATCTCGTATCTCCTCATCAGCCTGGCCATCGATACTAAGGTCGCCATCCCGCTCTTCATCCTCACCCTGGCGTTCAACTCGTTCAACGGCGGGCTCTACCGGGCCATACCGGACGTCATGATCGCCGACGTCGTTCCTGCCGGCGAGCTCGTCGAGGCATACGGCCTGCTGCGTATAGGCTCGAACCTTGGGTGGGTCGTCGGGCCGGTCCTGGGCGGCGCGTTCCTCATGGTCACATCCTATGGGAATCTCTTTCTCATCACCGGCCTGACCACCTTCACGTACCTGCTCATCGCGGTATTTTTACTGCGGGATACCATGCCGAAGACCAGGCCGGAGCGGTTCCGGCTGAGGGACATCGTTACGGTTGCGAGCGACCGGCCGTTCCTGATGTTCTGCCTCATCATGCTCTTCATGACCATCCCGTACCAGCAGATGTACACGCTGTTCTCGGTCTACGCGTCGTCCTACGTGGGCCTCGATAACTTTTCGATCGGCGTGCTGTTCGCCCTCAGCGGCCTCATGGTGGCCCTATTCCAGTACTCGGTATCGGTCCGGGTCGGCCGCCACCCCATGACGTCCATGCTGGCCCTGTCCGCCGTTATTTTTGCGTTCGGCTTCTCTCTGCTCTCGGTCTCAACGTGGTTCTTCATGCCGTTCATCGGCATGGCTATCATCACGACCGCGGAGATGATCTGGTCCCCGGCGGCGTCCACCATGCAGGCGAACCTGTCGCCGGAGCGCATGCGCGGCCGGTATTTCGGCTTCAGCGGCCTCACGTCGAACATCGGGTGGGCAATCGGGCCGCTCTTCGGCGGCGTCCTGAAGGACTCGATGAATAATAACGTCCCTGCGCTGTGGGTCGTTGTCGGGGCCATGTTCCTGGTATGCGCGGTCGCCTTCCTGGGATTCAGGCGCTTCGTCCCCGACAGGATGAACTCTTCACGGGAAGCTGCAAAAGAAAAGGAGATGGAAGCGCCTTTGAAAGCTTAATGCGCGTCGTATTGTTTTAACCCTGTCAAACGTCTCGCTGGCCCGAGACATTCTTCACAGGTTAAGCACATGGGACGAGAAAAAGGCCTTTTCCGGCTTATTGTATGCTCTTCGGACCGTTGCAGGAGAGAATCGACTTTATATATATTAAATAAATAATAATAAGCTGTTAATGGTCGGGTGTGAATATGTTCGTTGAAAACAGCTTAGATAATAAAAACATATGCATGCAGTTCTGCGGTACGTGCCCCAGCTATACGGAGTGCGGCGGCAAGCTGCTCTTCTGCTCCCGGGGCAACCTGACGGGCAACGTGGCGAGAAAGGGGTGCAAATGTGGCATGTGTCCCGTCGCTGTGAAGCATAACCTGGACGGGGGCTACTACTGTATCCACGGCAATCTGGATACTCTTCTCGATTGAATTTTCTTCTTTTTTAAGGTCCCTCTCCATATTTTAGATTACAAGTATTATTCCTTTGGTTTCTCACCACATAGGCATACGTCAATAGCAATGTAATCCGACATTAATAAGTTGGAGAAGGCTATTTTTAATAATTCAACTCGAAGGAAAGCTTAATCTCTCGGCATATTTCCGCCGCATCTGCCCGTAGCGACTCAAATGTTCCATCATTTTTGAAGAGGGCGCTCCGGCAGGCATCTGCGATATCGGGCGCCTGCTCATTAAGGCGAGGCTCAATCCTGGCCCATATCCCGGGCTTGAGCCGCAGGCGGTCGATCATGACGTGCGAGGCGCCGGCATCTTTTATAGCCTTTAAAAGCTCCTCAAGCTGTACTTTATCGATAATACCGGGTACCATCGGGCCGACGAAAGCCCATGCAGGGATGCCTTCATCCGTAATTTTTCTCAACGCGTCCAGACGCTCCCAGGGCTTGGAGGCCCCGGGCTCAATGACGGCGCTCAGGCGGTCGTCCAGCGTGGTAATGGTGAAGCCGACTTCTTTTTCCCGAAAGCCCTGGAGAATATCTATATCGCGTAGCACAAGTGCCGACTTTGTCTGGACACACACGGGAAAATCCTTCGCCCGGAGCACCTCAAGGCAGCTTCGCGTGAGCTTTAGCTTAGCCTCGAGAGGCTGATACGGGTCCGTGACCGTGCTGATGCCGATCACTCCGCGCT
Source organism: Methanocella sp. (assembly GCF_035506375.1). Taxonomy (NCBI): domain Archaea; kingdom Methanobacteriati; phylum Methanobacteriota; class Methanomicrobia; order Methanocellales; family Methanocellaceae; genus Methanocella; species Methanocella sp. The sequence goes on along the minus strand of NZ_DATJPM010000043.1, from coordinate 43,095 downwards.
TTTTCGTCCGGATCTCCTTTTCGAGGATGCGGGGTATATCCACTTTTGTGTTGACGAACGTTCCCCAGGCTTCGGGGCCGGAATACCTGAGAGTCGCGGGCGCATAACAATAGATACATGCGTGGCCGCAGCCCATATACGGGTTTAGTGTATAGTCTAATCCTGGCAGTCCCGACTTACTTAATGCCGACTTACAGCTTATTTCCCGGTAAATCATGGTCTCAGAAATCCGTCAGCCGCCTCTGGAAGCGGCTGTCCTTTAATACGAAGCTATTGAGCGTCCAGCGCTTTATGGGGATATCAAAGCGGCTCTGTATATAATTAAGCGCGGCTTCGAGCGAGCTGAACGAACTATATGGACCCCGAAGGGCGTTGCGGACGTTCTCCCTGACGTTCCAGACGCCCACGGGCATGATGTATCCTGAATGGGCCTCCCGGAGTATGACCACCTTCGCCTGACGCTTTTCCTTTAATAGATACTCGGATGTCGCCAGCCGGGCCGCATAGTAGCAGCCGCCGATCCTCGCGTATGTCGTCCGGCCGCCGCTCAGCTCGTGGTCCGATATGATCATGATGTCCCGGCCCGCCGGGTTCCAGATAGTGTCCGGGTACCAGGCCTCGACGAGCTCGTAGCTCCAGGGCTCGGGCGCCATTAAGACGATAAAGCGGTTATCCAGCTGCCAGCTCTCGAATACGCGGTACTCGCTGATGAGCGGGAGACGCTTGACCTCCTCGACCAGCGTCTCGCCTATGATGCTGTCCACGGCCGTGATGCTTTGCCGGGTAGGGACGAGCCGGCGGGTCTTTTTCGCGCCGAAGGCGCCCATGCTGAAGGCCCGCTGGATGCGCGTCACGAGAGTATTATCGTGGTAAAGCCCCAGCACTGCATCTCTGGCCATTAAGTCCTTATCGTAGAACGCCTTCTCGATGCGGTCGTCGAGCCGGAAGTTGCCGATCTCCATCTTTTTCAGGGGCGCGGAGGGGCCGAAGGGCTGCACTTCGTCGTCCAGCTCGATGCGCCCGGAGGGCTTTTTAAAGAACTCGGCGCTGGTATCGATGGGCTTCTCGGCCATCGAGAGAAGCTGCAGGTCGTTAACGAGCTTCTCGGCCTTCTCGGGCTTTTTCACGTTGACCGTCGCCAGGCCCCTGACCAGTGCGCTCCGCATGCCCACGATGTCGTCGATCGTTTTGCCGATCCACTGCTCGGGCGTGTCCATCTCGGAAGTATCGCCTACGATGGGCGGCACCAGCGGGCCGATAGAAACGGCAGGGTACCCATAGCGGCCTACGAAGACGCCCGGTGCCGAGCCGAAGAGCGAAGTGGTGTCGATGGACCGCTTTTGCTTAGCGGCCGCATAATATTTTACAAGCAATGGGCATCGCGTCTTGGCGCAGAGCATCTTCGTACCCTTGCACTCGACGCAAAGCGACCGTTCCCGCTCCCCTAAATAGCCTGCGCTTACCGGACGGTTAAACAGCTCATTCCCGGGTGCGGTCATGGTGCTCTCCATGTCTTATAAAAAATAGACGATGGCCGCATATAAAACCATTCAAAGCGGCATGAAAGTATTCAGGTGCCGCTCTTTGCGAGTTCGCGCTGGACGAGCGGATTTCCGAGGATCGTTTCAGCCTCGATGCTCCCGATGCCGAGCGCGTCCATCAGGCTCTTGCGCAGTCCTTCCCGGTCTATGCCGCCGTTCTGACGCTTCATCCTCAGCATGCTGACCGCCAGCTTGACCCGGTGCTCCCGCTCACGGCTCTGATAGGCCCTGACGGCCCGGATGAAGTCGATCTTGCGGAACTCGGGCCAGTATGGCGCGGCGATATATATGGCGGACTCGTTGCCACTGGCCTGCCAGGGCAGGAAATTCGATGTCCGCTCGTCGCCTCCGGTACGGATAATCAGGTCCACCTGGGAGCGCGGCTCGCTGCCGAAATACAGGTACCTGTCCACCATCTCCTCGGTGATGCTTTCGGGCGCAAGGGAGCCGCTTTCCACCTCTTTCGCCATCTTTCGGGCGCCATCGACGATCTCCTGACGGCCCCCGTAGGCGACGGCGACGTTCAGGTAGAACCGGTCGTAGCCGGCAGTCGCCGCCTCGGTGAGGGCGATCTCGTCCTTCACGTCCCGGGGCAGCATCGAGATGTCCCCGACCGGGCGTATCCGGAGCTTAGACTCGTGCGTCTTTTTACTTTCCCGTGCCTTACGGGCAAATTGCTTGAAGAGCCCGAAAAGGGCATTTTTCTCCTGCGCGGGGCGCTTGAAGTTCTCCGTCGAGAACGCGTACAGCGTAAGCTGTTTAATGCCCAGCTCTACACACCAGTCGAGCACCTTTTCCGTCGTGTCTGCGCCGTATATATGGCCCTGCTCGACCGTTTTGCCCAGGCGCTTTGCGTAGCGGCGGTTCCCGTCCTGGATTATGGCCACGTGCCGGGGTATTGGATGCTTCAAAACTTCATTTTTGAGGAAAAGCTCGTACCAGCTATATATTATCGGGATATGCTCGTACCAGCCTGTCGAAAGGTCCCATAAAAAAGACTTGATACTATTCATAAAGAGGATACTTAGCTCGTCTCTTCGAGAGCGGCTTTGACGAGCCTCTTGTATTTTTCCTTGATCGAGTACATGTTGTGGTCGCCGGTGACGTCGACGCTGAGGATGCCGGTCTTCGAGCCCATCAGGCCGACCATTGCCGGTGTTCCCTTATTCTTCACGTCGAAATTCTGCTCCCTGAGCTTTTCGTCGATATCCTTCGTCTCGTAGGGGCCGCCCTCCAGGAATATCTGTAAAACTGCCTTCCTTCTGCCGTCCTTATCCCGGCTCAGGTAATCTTTGATGCGGGCGAGCACCAGTTCGTCTTCAGAGCTATTCAGAGTCACCACTTCCAGATGATCGTAATGGTATCCTTTCTACGACAAGCCCGTTATCAAGCGGGTAGCGCTCCACGATGGAGCAGCGTGCGACGGCACACAGGCCTCCGGTTTCTTCAAGGAGCCACCATGCGGTCTCAATGCGGCCGCCGTATGAACGATACATGCGCCGGGGGATATTCGAGCCTTTCAGGATCCGAAGCGCATCCGTAATATTACCTTCTATTTCCCCGTATATAATTGTTCCATCAGCGCTTATCTCGTCAAAGGGCCTCACAGTATGTCGTGCGATACGCTTAAGCCGCTCGCGTAACTGGACAGCGTCCTTAAAGCGTGACGAGCAATACCTAGTATAGGCTATATTATTTAAAACTATCTCGTGCCCTGTTTTTTCGCTCCCCAGTACGGCGTTCGATATATCGTCCCGGAGCCGGTAGCCTTTTTTCTTCAGGGCCGCGGAGTTCGTGTCCGAGAACTCGAGCTCATTGACATTGAGAAATCCGCCGGCCTCCCGTACGGCTTCCGCCATCTGCGGCACAGGCCGGATGGAGGGGATCTCGACGCCCGCGTCCATCCCCAGCCCCTTCGAGCGCTTTAATGCATGGAAGAACGACGTCTCTCTAAAGCGGTCCCAGTCCTCAACGGGCGGGTGGAACCGGATCTCGTCCAGGCCGGCGTCCCGGAGCCTTTTCAGGATGGAGTCGGGCGGGGCGATGCCCGTGTAGAGGTGTATGTGGTGGCGGTCGCCGAATTTCGCCTTGAGTAATCGAATATAATGGAGCGTCCTCTCGAGCTTCAGCAGGGGCTCGCCGCCCGTTATGCCCGTTCCCAGCGCCCGCATGCGCTTCGCTTCGGCGATGACGTCCTCGTCGGACAGGACGCGCCGCTCGTTTGCATAGACGTCGTCCCGGCCCTTGCGCGCCTCGGAGAGGGGACAGTAAAAGCAATCCCTGGCGCATGCTCCCGTAACGAACAGTACCAGCTTCGCGCCCTTCATGCAGAGCCGGCACCCTCTGCACAGTTTCGTGTACATTGAGCCCGTCTCGTCGGCCTCGCTTATTTTCATGGACGAGGATTTCATGGCGACTATACCCATAAATACATTCTTATTTTAGAATAGCGTCAGCTTTCCTTGTTCGCCTCGATCACCTGCAGCTTCCAGTCGTCCTGCAGCTCTTCGGAAAGCTGGCCGATCTTCGAGGGGTTGCCATCCCAGAGGAGGGAGAGGTCCATGTCCGCCGACGCAAGGCGTTCCGATATAGTTATTGCCAGGCGGCGCAGCGCCTTGCGGCGCGAGAAGGGCACGCTGAAGATAGTCTTGTATCCGGACGGGCCGGTCTTCGAGTAGGAGACCACGATATAGTCTTCCAGCCGCAGGCGGTTGATATCGCCGTACTGGCACATCGTCTCGTACTCGTAGGCGATGTTCGAGTCGACCCGGGAAAGCGAGAGTAGGATCTTCGCGAGTATGTCCTTGTCCAGGCCTTTTTTCAAGTTGACCGTGATCTTGCCGATGGTACAGGTTAGCCGTGCGTCCTTATCTAAACGCTCGATGATGTACAGCGTCGTGTCGGTCTTCGGCTCGAGTTCAACGGTCATGGTATCATGCCATCATTTGATGTAAGGGTCGATCAACAGCCCCAGGTCACGCCTCACTTTCTCCGGGATGGCGTCGGGGCTGGTCGCGATGGCGCCCTCCAGGGCGTGCCGGCACGGGCAGTCCGCGTCGGCTATGCGGCCGACGGCCCTTCGGAGGATGCCCTTGACGGCCTCCTCGTTCTTCGCGGCCGTCTCGATGACCTGGCCGATGGAGACGGGATCCTCATACCAGACGTCGTAATCGGTAATAGTGGCCAGAATGCTGAAGCAGATCTCCGCTTCCCGGGCCAGCTTGGCCTCGGGCATCGCGGTCATGCCTATGATATCGAAGCCGAGTTTCCTGTAGATACCTGATTCGGCCCTTGTCGAGAACTGGGGGCCCTCCATGCACAGGTAGGTTCCGCCCTTGTGAGCCGGATACTTTTCCGAAGCCGTCTCGAAGAGAATCTTATTAAGAGCAGGACAGAATGGGTCGGCCATGCCGATGTGCGCGACGATGCCGCCCTCGAAAAACGTGGATGCGCGCCTGGCCGTGCGGTCGTATACCTGGTCCGGGACCACGATGTCCAGCGGCTTAAGGCTCTCCTTAAGGCTTCCGACGGCCGATACGGATACGATGTGGGTGACGCCGAGCATTTTCATGCCGAAGATGTTGGCGCGGTAGTTCAGGTCCGTAGGTGAATAGCGGTGCCCCCTTCCGTGCCTGGACAGGAAGACGGCGTCCACGCCGTTCATCGAGCCGATGATGAAGGAGTCGCTCGGCTGGCCGAATGGCGTATTCAGCTTTTTTTCTTCTATGTGATCGAACATAGAGGGGTCATAAATACCGCTCCCTCCGATGATACCAATCCTGACCATGAGGATACCTCAGTGCCTGACCGGTTCCCAGACGCCGCCGCCGAGCTTACGGATCACGCCGCGGTACTCCATCTCCTCGAGTATCTCGTCCAGGCGCCCGGGCTGCGTAATCTCAAAGTACGTCGGCTCGATCTGGTGATACTTCTTGAGGCCCAGCTTAATGTCGTCTATCGTCCAGACCTTTAGCGTGTCTTTCGACATGACCTGGCCCGTGATGTCGCACATATCCTCCATGAAGTTCCACGGGAAGATGACCCAGGCCCACTCATCCAGGAGCTCGCCGATATAGTCGGCTTTCGACTGCGAGCACATCAGGTGCTGCAGCGTCGCCGTACGGACCTCTTTCGGGCTGTACTTCGAGACGTATTCCTTCGCGAACGTCATACTCTTGCCGGTATCCGAGATATCGTCGACGATGAGCACGTTCTTGTCCTTGATCATGTTCTCGTCGATGGAATACCGGATGCGCGGCCCGCTGCCGGCGTTAGCCGTACCCGTGTAATGCTCGATCTTCAGGCTTATGAGATCGTTCAGGTTTAAAAAGTCACATAAGACCCGGCCGGCGAACCAGCCGCCCCGGGCCAGGGCCATTATGACGTCGGGCTTGTAGCCCGAGCTCCGTACGTCCTTGGATATCTTACGACACAGGCGATAGATATAATCCCAGTTAGTAACAACACATTTGAAGTTTTCAGGAAGCGACATTCGGTCACCAGCATAACTGCGAATTGCATCAACATGATAAGTCTTAAAGATATTTAAGACTATACGGCCCGATGCCAGTACGCCCGTATATGGTAAAACTTCATATACGTAGGATAAAGTTTGTATGTCAGGTAATATAATAGAATTACAGAATGATAAGAAATGACTGGCATTAAACGATTGGTACTGGACGTGCTTAAGCCGCACCAGCCGTCGATCCTGGAGCTGGCAAAGGCGATCGCCGCGCTGAAGCACGTGAACGGCGTGAACTTAAGCCTTTATGAGGTCGACACGCAGACGGAGAATATCAAGATCACGGTGGAAGGCGTCAACATCGATTTCGACGAGCTAGAGCGCGTTATCGAGGACATGGGCGCCGTCATCCACAGCATCGATGAGGTCGCCGCGGGCATCAAGCTCGTGGAAGAGGTCGAGACGCTGCAGGATCGCTAATCCCGAGCATTATGGCAATATTAATGGAAAGCGAGAGGGGCCGTTACATCATCCTCGGCAGCATCGACGGGATCCTGGCCGTCCTGGGCATCATCATAGGCCTATCCTCCGCCACGCTAGACCCGGGCGTGATCCTCAAGGCCGCCCTCGGCGGCGGCATCGCGCTCTGCCTGACCAACGGCATCGGCTCCTACCTGGCGGAAACGGCCGTCGAATACGGCAGGCTTTCCGACGTTGAGCAGGCCCTGTTGCAGGACCTGAGGCATACGAAGATCGAGAAGCTGACGAAGCGGAATATCCTGATCGATTCCTTCCTGTCCGGCAGTTCCAGCTTCTTCGGCTCGCTAATCCCCATCCTGCCCTTCGTCTTTGCCAGTGATGGCATCGCAATTTATCTTTCAGTCGCCCTGGCACTGGCATCGCTCGTGGTCCTGGGCTTGTTTTCCGGGCGGATCTCCCGGCAGAGCTATATCACATCAATAGTCCGCATGGTCGCCCTCGGCGTCATCGTCGTCGTCGTTTGCAGCATGCTACACCTGAGCCCTTAAGCTCCTCTAAACCTCCTAAGAATGCCCTAAGACTGTTTCAGCCACGAAGTGGCTCGAAGACATTATTAAATATTTTTGCTTTGTTGAATATGCCCTTTTAAGTCTCGGAGTGTACGGAGGCACTATTTTTCACCACAAAGACCGGTTGTTCCGTGTTTGTTTTGTGGTCGTTCGTCCTTTGTTTGTTTGGTTCGCTGATTTGTCCGGTTTTTCAACACGAAAACACGAATTCTTTTCTAGTCCCACGTAAGGGGGCACGAACCACACTAAGATGGATGCTTTCACGTCAAAACACCAAACAACTTCTCGAATGGCACGAACCTCACTAAATTAATTGAAACACTAGAGAAAGCATTAAGTTCATGCCGTTCTCGTGTTTCAATCCTTTAGTGTTTTAGTGTTCATTCGGGAGGTTGTTTCGTGTTTTAAGCGCCAGGCATGAGCCTTGGTGTTTTAGTGCCCTTACGTGGGATATAAAAGAATTCGTGGTTTCGTGGTGAAAAACCGACGGGCAGTACGAAAGTGGAAAATAGAGCAGAGGACCACTAAACAAACACGGAACCACTCGCATTTGTGGTGAAAAATAGTGTCCTCAGTGCCATTAAAAAGCTTAAAATACGGGAGTAATTCAACACAGCAAATATTTTCAAATAAGTTAGTGCCGCCCCTGGTGTAATCCTGGTGCCGCTTGAGAGCAACTGTAGTCTCAACCACACCAGGTTTACACCAGGCCGCACCAACGATTTTTAATTAGTCTTAGAGAACTCAGAGCCAGCTTAGAGCCACTTTGAGGCTGAAACCGTCTAGAGTAACTTATCTTTTTTTGAGAGCCTTGGAAAACATAAATATAAAAGCGGCCGGCCCGAGAGCCGACCTTTCTTCAATTTTAAGGTGTCCTGACCACGGGCCTCGTCGGAGCCGCCGCGCGCCGCGCCACCCAGGTAAAGACAGCACCCAGGAGCGCGCCCCAGATGATGGACGCGATGAACGATGTGACGATGCTCGCGAAAGTGATACCGGCCGCACGCGCTCCGGCGCCCATGCCCAGGATGAGCGGGATCAACAGCCCGAAGATGACCCATAGCACCACCATGAAGACAACGCCTTTGGAAATGGCGCTGGTCGTTGGTATACGCTCGTACAGGGCGCCGAAGACGATGCCCAGTATGAGGCCGACGATGGTTAAGAATATCAGCAGTACCATCGAAGCCGAGATCGTCAGCCCCGCTCCGCTCACGCCGGGCAGGATGCCGCCCAGCACGTTATTGATGTTAATATACTGTCCGATGGACGCCAGGCCGATAGCACCCAGTATGATAGTCAATAAGCCAATAATGAGCCCCGTAACGGCCCCCGCTATCGCCCCATCCGTAATGTCTCTTGCTGCCATTTATATACCTCCACCTGCTGCATGATAATTTCATTTCTCTTTTCATAATGTTTGGCCGCAATATCCACAGAGCTAAAGAAAATTTAAAGCGTAGAATGACCATTATAGTGGTGGAAGTTATCAAGATGGCATCGGACGATGTATGGACAGAGAAATACAGGCCGAAGACGCTCGACGAGGTCATCGGGCAGGAGCAGATAGTCCGGAGGCTGAAGTCCTACGTGAAGACGGGTAACCTGCCCCACCTTTTGTTCTCCGGGCCGCCGGGCGTTGGCAAGACCGCCTGCGCTATCGCGCTGGCCAGGGACATGTTCGGCGACACCTGGCAGAATAATTTTACCGAGCTCAACGCCTCCGACGAGAGGGGCATCGACGTCGTCCGTAACAATATCAAGAATTTTGCGCGCACAGCGCCGCTCGGGGAAGCCAGGTTCAAGATCATCTTTTTGGACGAGGCGGATGCGTTGACGTCCGACGCCCAGTCCGCGCTGCGGCGGACCATGGAGCGCTATACGGCGACCTGCAGGTTTGTCATTTCCTGTAACTACTCGTCCAAGATCATCGAGCCCATCCAGTCCCGGTGCGCCGTTTACCGGTTCGGCCCGCAAAGCCCTAAGGATATTGACGTGATGATCCGGCGCATCGAGAAGGGCGAGGGCATTAAGATCACGAAGGACGGCATGGACGCCGTCGTTTACGTCGCACGGGGAGATATGAGACGGGCCATAAACGCTTTGCAGTCCGCGTCCACCGTTTCGAAGGAGATAACCGCCGAGACCGTCTATGAGACGACGAGCACGGCGCGGCCGAAGGAGATCGAGGATATGCTGAAGCTGGCGCTCAACGGCCAGTTCATGGACGCCCGCAACATGCTCGACGACCTGCTAATAAAATATGGCCTGTCCGGCAGCGATATCATCGACCAGATCTACGCCTCCATGTTCTCGCTCGGGTTGAATGAGGAAGTTCTGGTGGCGCTGGTGGACCGCATCGGCGAGGCCGACTTCCGCCTGACCGAGGGTGCGAATGAGCGTATCCAGGTCGAAGCGCTTCTGGCGCACTTCAAGATGCACGGCGAGGCGATGAAAAAGTAATTTTTCCGGAGGGCTGTGCGAGCAAGAACACGGCATTACTTTTTCTCTTGAATTATTTCCTTATACGCTTCATCGATGTAGGGCTCGACGTTGAGCTTTTTCTCCCTGGCGATGATGAGGGCGGCCGCCTCGGGCGTCACAAGGCCCCCGTATTCTTTTTGCTTTTGCCCGATCAATTCCAGGGCCGCGACCCGGTCAATGCCCGCGGACACCAGCAGGTCAAGGGTGCGGTCAAAAAGACTTTTCTCTTCAAGGATGTCCTTTCCGGGCTTAAAGTCGGGAGGCACGACGACGCCCTTTACATTGAACGCGGGCACGAGCCTGTCGCCCGTCTCCTTGAGCACGCCCTGCTTTAAAGCGGCCTCCAGCACTTCCTTGCTCTCCTCGGGAGTGAACCACTTGAGCTCATAGGCCAGGGCAAACGTGAACTCGGTGCGGTTCAGCCGTGACTTGCCTCGCAGCTGGAAAGCGCGGGCAACGGCCAGCTCAAGGTCGCTCAAAGCCCTCGTTTCCTCCATAAAAGCATGCCGCCGGCCAGCGCAGCCAGAGACAACAGAACATCGACCGCCGGGGACAGTTTGGCCGTCGGCGTCGACGACGCCGCCGTGTCCGCGAGCGGCACTATCTTGACCTTCACGTCGATATCGGCGTTATTGGGCATGAGCACCTGCTTCTCGGTCATATAGCCCGGGGCGCTCACGGTAAGCACGTACGAGCCGCTTGAAACGGCGTACTGGAACGCGAATTTCCCCTCGTCGCTGGCCGATATCTGTATCGTGTCCAGGAGAACGGTCGCGCCCCGGACGGGCGACCCGGTGGAAGCGTCGACGATAACGCCCGTGACGTTATGTTTTGTTGAATCTACCGGCGATAGGGATATGGTGGGAGTCACGCTCGAGCCGGGCTTTATCGTGACAGTAGGTGTCACCGTTGTATTGTTCGGCTTCGGCGTGGGAGAGACCGTCGGGGTCGGCGTGAGCGTCGGGGCCGTGGACGAGCGCAGCTCGCGTGCGATCATGAATATGCCCTGGGGCGGGGATTGCTTCGTATAGCGATAGTGCAGCGATATGGAATCCTGGAGGTTTGCGGCCGAGACGCCCGTGTTAAAGGTCACCGAGGAAGTCGCCCCGTTTACGTTTAGCAGACCTACATCGCCCCGTGTCGCGGCATTCGTATCCTGATCCTGAGAGACCGTATATTTAATGTGCCGGGTATCGACGAACCCCTTATCCATATCCGGGTCATATGGGACCCAGACACCTTCGTCGGGGTAGTAGACCTCGATCCAGACATGCGAGCCGTCGCCCCAGCCGATCTCGGTCGTCGCCATCCCGCCGTTGACATTATAGGATACGGAATACTTATTTCCATAGATTATTCCGCCGACACAGCGGGCAGGTATGCCCGCGCTACGGAGCAGCGCCAGGGCCAGATGGGCGCGGTTTACACAGTTACCCTTCGAGCTGCTGAGCGAAGACAGGGCATCCTTGGCCACGTTCGAGTCCTGGTCCGGAATGCTGGCCTTGACGAAGTTGATGATGTTATCCACGGCTTCGGCCTCGGAAGTAACGCCCGATATTAGGGAGTTTTTCTTGTCTACGATCCTCTGGTCATCGGACTGCACCATGCTCGTGGGCAATAGATATTGTGAGATATAATCAGGGTAGGATATAGTACCGAGGGTGTCCTCGTAGGATAGCGGGCTCATGTCCTCCGATATATCGGCGTTGAAGCGCGTCGTGACGACCAGCGTCAGCGTCGAGCTGGTGCTCGAATTAATGTCCCAGACGAGCTGCTTATATGCGTTCCCGTAATGGTCGGTCATCATTCCGGAGATCGATGACGGCGCCGGGCTGGCGGAGATCTGGACGCCGGAGGCGCCGATGGAATAGCCCCCGTCGCTTAACGTGGAGGGGTATGACGCGTTATAGTATATCTTCGACCCATTCGGTATCGAGGCGGGGTTCAGGCCCGAGACCGTAATGGTCGTCGTCTGCGTGATCCTGGCCTGGGACCGGGCGCTGCCGTCGAAAACATACGTTTCCGCATTAGCGGCGCTTATCATATAGCTGATCAGAAGACATGCAATAATGAGAACGGTAAGTATGGCGCCTGCCATCTGGTGGTGAATACGCTTAGGCGGCACCGCGCAGCCCTCCGGACTTATCCCTTGAAATGTTCCATCACGGTCTCGATGGTGGCCGCCACTTCTTCAGGTATGGTCCGTCCCTGGCCATGTGTCTGCGCGATCTGCAGCGTGAGATCGTTGTTCATAGTGGCCCGGACGAGGAACACGTCGTCGACGAGAGACATCTTATCGTAGTTTTTATCCATGTACGTGTAGCCGACCGTGAAGCGGAAGTCGATGGTACCCTTCGGCGGTATCGACGAAAGCTCCTTCTCCAGCGTGGCCTGGCTCAACGGCACGAAGTCCAGCCTGTTCTGCACGATGTCGACCTTGATGTCCCGGCGCGCCTTGACAGTGTCCGGGTTTCTTTTTACGTTGGGCCCCGTCGTATCTATCTCCATATGGCCCGACTTCCCGTACATGCTCGCCATGACGCGGGCGAGGTATTTCAGATCGCCGTTAAAGCCGTAGCGCTGCTCGAAGTCGATCTGTTGAGGAAAACGATAGTAGATCCGATCCATAACCCATGCTCCTGCATAATTATTATAAGAAAAAGAAAGGCTTGTTGCGTCATAAACTTTACGTAATGGGCAGGCGGTTATGCGACAAGCGTTGATAATATCGTTTTTCGGCCGTATTTTCGCTCTAAACACAAGTTGCTTTCTAGTACTTCCCTGCGGATTTTCAGAGTGAGGGTATCCATATGATAAATGTCGTAGAGCTAATTGTCGATAACGAGTTCATGGACGTCGGCCAGCTTAAGACCGCTTATCTGACTGGCATCAGGGATTTCCTGACCGGTTACGGCTATGACGTTTCTCATGTGGATAACAGCGAATGGTATAGCTACGAGCAAAAGCTTCTGGTCGATACCGACGCGCCGGGCCGCTACATCAGCCAGGCGCTGGAGGCGCAGAACAAGAAGCTCAAGAACGCCTACGGCGTGCTCGTCGAGTGACCTCTTTTAATATTTTATAGCATTTTCATTTGTGCCGCGGGCAGAAATAATCACCTAAAACATGACAAGCTGAAATTAATTGCTGTGTTGAATTACTCCCGTATTTTAAGCTTTTTAAGGGCACTGAGGGCACTATTTTTCACCACAGAGGCACGATGGCACGGAGGCTCACAAAGTTTTCTTTTTAGATTAAGTTACAAAGTACACAAAGCCGGTTCATTGGCGATCAGGATACGGGGGCACAGTGGAATGAACATGCGAGCACTTTTTACCATTGTGCCTTCGTATCCTTTGTATCTTAAAAGTTCAAAAAGCGGCTCTGTGCCCTTTGTCTCTTAATTATAAAGAAAACTTTGTGAGCCTCCGTGCTCTTCGTGCCTTTGTGGTGAAAAATAGTGCCTCCATACACTCTGAGACTTAAAAGGGCATATTCAACACAGCTTTAATTTCTTTAATAAAGAAATAGAGGCATGGACAGAGCCATGCCCGTATCGTTTATTTCTTATCCAGCAGTTCCGTAGGCCTATCGGCACCGATCTTCTTAAGGTCCTTCGTGGTCTTGGCGGTGTCTTCGAGCTCCTTCTTGAGCTGGGACTCGATATCGGCCACTTCGGCCCTAAGCTCGTCCGGGTTGGGTATCTTACCGAGCACGTCCTCGGGCTTGCCCACGATCTTCTCGACATTGGTCGATTCGCCGACCTCGGGCACCTTCTCCTCGGAGGCGCCGAGATATTTCGCGGACTGCTCGATGAGCTTCGAGATCTCGAATGGGAAGATTATCTTCGTGGCCTGGCCGTTGGACATCTTCGACAGCGTGTCCAGCGATAGAACTGTAAGTGCTTTCTTATCCAGGGGCACGGCACCTAGCGATATGAGCCTCAACGACTGAGCTTCACCCTGCGCCTGGAGAATGCTCCCGACCCTGGTACCTTCGGCTTCCAGGATCTTCGACTGCCGGGAGCCTTCGGCCTTCAGTATCATGGCCTGCTTGGCACCCTCGGCCTCCAGGATCGCCGAACGCTTATTACCGTCGGCGAGAAGGATGGCCGCCCTCCTGCGCCTCTCGGCGGAGGTCTGCTCCTCCATGGCCGCCTTGACGGGCCCCACGGGGTCGACTTCACGGATCTCGACTGCCTCGACGCGCACGCCCCAGGCGTCCGTCGCCTTGTCCAGGATATCCCTCAAGCGGTTGTTGATGAGGTCCCGGTTGTAAAGCACCTCATCCAGCTCCATGTCGCCGATGACGCTCCTTAGCGTCGTCTGCGCGAGGGCGATGGTCGCCATGCGGTAGTTCGTGACCTCGAAGTAAGCCTTCTCGGGGTCTACGACTTTAATGTAAATGACCGCGTCTACGTTGGTGGGCGAGTTATCCTTGGTGATGACTTCTTGTTTTGGTATTTCAAGCACCTGCGTCCTCAAATCTAATTTAATGACGTTACTCACCAGCGGGATGACCCAGTTAAAGCCGGGGTTCAAGCGGCCCCGGTACTGGCCGAGCAAGATCCACAGGCCCTGCTGATAGGGCTGGATGATGCGTATGCCCGAGACTAAGATGAGAACGATGGCGCCGATTACTAACAATAAAACGATGCCGAAGAGTAGTTCTACTCCCGTGATTGCCTGTAATAATAACATCTTTATACCCTCTTGACGAACAGATGCACTCCTGAAACACTCACGACACTGACCTTCTGGCAGGCGTCGATGCACTCGTCGGACGTGGCGCTCCATATTTGGGAGTCGATCTTGACCTTGCCGTCGATGCTGTCCGGCGATACCTGCGTGATGACTTCCCCGGTCCTGCCGACGAGCGAGTCCATACTGGTTGTGAATGGCTTCTGGATAGGAGCCAGACGCTTATAGAACATGATAGTCAGCACGCTGACCACCACCGTCAACACCACTAGCAGCGCGATGCCCAGCGGAGACGTCACCAGCCCGGGGAATAATAACATGAGGCCGCCGACGATCACAAGGATCGTTCCCGGCACGACCGCAAAGAACCCCGGTAAGGCCAGCTCCACCAGTAAGAACATCACGCCGGCTATAAATAATATCCAGCCCAGTTCCATAGTAATCAACCACTTATACGCTGTTCAGTATCTTTATTCTTCCGAGAGTTTATATCCTTGAATGCCTTAGAAGGTAATTGGGCAAGGATATGGAGTTAAAACGCTCGTTCATAAGTCTATTTGCTTCATTATTAGTGCTGGCTGCCATATTATTTATAGCGCTGCCCATTACCGCCTCGGCACAACAGCAGGCGTTCGATAGCAGTTCAGACGCCGTGCCGCTTTCATTCATCCTTGACAATGCGCTGGATACTCACGCCCAGGATATTCAGGAAAATATATTCGAGTATGAGTTTAACGCTGCCGGAAATGACCCGGGCCTGCAGTCGGCCCTGGTTCTTAAGCGCAGCGACCAGCTCGCGAACGAGACGAACCATAAAAAGGCCTTCCTCCAGGCGCTCATTAAAAAGAACGATATGGTCCCGGACGACCAGGCCGCCGAAATGGCGGATTCCATCGGCGCCAGCGTCGACAGGCTGGGCAACTGGTCGAAAAAGCTCGGAGAGCACGCCGCCGGGCTATCGATACTGAACGGCCATAAAGCGTATTCGGAAAATGTGATACCACTGATCAGCGACATCAATGAGACGAAGGGGATATCGGATAAGCTGAAGGCAAATAAGAAAAATTCCGGCAATTATGGACACCCGGTAATAATGTAAATTCTTTCAATGGCGGTGAAAAAAGAGATTATCGAAAAATACTGCCCAGCAGCGAAGGCTTTACACTGCAGGCGCTGTCATGCCCGCATCCCGTACACCACTTACCCCGGACTGCTTCGGGCATCCTGCCTTTGTCCATATCGAGGATCCGATTGCGGGCATAAAGCGCTTTTCTCTTATCCTCGTATCGTATCTCAGCCCATCGCAGGCTCCAGCCGGGTACGTATTCGACGGCTCCCCATGTGCATTGTTCGCCGAATTTTTCGCTGAGAAGCATCGCATATGCGGCCAGGCGGATGCGGTCGGACGCATAGACGCCGGTTTCCGGGGGGCCTGACGCGGAGATGACGACCGGAGCATGTATGCCTCCGTGCTGTATGACCTTATCGATGGTACCGGATATCCGGAGCCGGTCGGAATAGGCATTGACCCCGATAGAAACCGGCCGCATAAGATTCATCAGCCCATCTTCTCCTGACCCGCCTTTTTCTCGGGCCACGCCTCCCAGGATCTTATCGGAAATTCCTCGCGCTTCCTGCGCTGCGCCCGATATGACAGGCTCATATAATGTTCCATAGACCGATATCGAATCGGCGCAGGCTCTTGTGACGGCTTCTTCAAATGATGCTTCCGGGCATGTGGACTGGACGACCTGTGACAGCTCATGGGAAAGCGCTTTAAAAAAGCCGGCCCTCACGCCCGAGTCGGTAACGTCGCGGGCGCAGCGTCTCTGAAAATATACAAGGCGAGGGCACATATAATAAGAGGAGATCTCGGAAGCGCGAATAAACTTATTTTCATTTAATTGCATAATTGTCTATTGCATCGTCAGGGGTAAAAACTTTTATGGTGTTGCCTGGAATTACCTGACGACCTTATTCTTGACCATGCAGTTCTCGCAACCCTCGCGCTCCTGGCAAAAAAGGTTCTCGTCGAAGTAGCACCAATAGCCGAAGTTACCTTCCTGCTCTGCGCGGGCCAGTGCCGTATAATTCGACCAGAACATACGGGATAAGCTTTTATCGACCATCTGGTACTTACTCATCATTTTATCCTACTATTTATATAATGTTTAAAGGTAATCGCCGATATCCACATGAATGGCGGCCGGCAGTAACGGAAAAATCGACGATTAAAAATTTTGATAAGCCGGTATCTAAGTGCCGCGGAATAATTAAGCCTCTCCGGGGTGAATATATGGATATATGACCCGGCTCGCCGTGCCTGTTGTTTCCCCGGAAGGATTATCATCGAAGGTCAACGACCACTTCGCTAAGAGCGAATACTTCGCCATCATCGAGGATAAAAAAGGCAAGCCCAGGATAGTCGATTTTATAAAAGGTGCGGCCTCCGAGAAGGCGTCTGCCGGAAAAGTCGCCGGCGCCGGCATCGACGTCGTGCTCGCCGGCCGCATCGGCTCCTGCATGATCAGCGTTTTTATGGATAAGGGCATTAAGATGTATAGCGGCGCCGCCGGCACGCTGCTGCAGGCTTTCAAGGACTATAAGGCGGGAAAGCTGGCCGAAGTCCAGCCAAATCCGTACCAGCTATGACGGCTGGCGAAAACTTATTCGTCTCCCGTGGCATACCATAATCATTATAGCAAGAGGGGCGAATCTGATGCCTTTTCACGTGATGCTTATCCCGACCCTGGGCTGCCCGTCGAAGTGCAGCTACTGCTGGAGCTCTGACCCGGACTCCCCGAAAATGAGCGTCGATACCATCAAAGAGGTCGTCGCATGGCTGAAGGAGTTCCGGCCTGGCGAGGCCGTCACGTTCACCTTCCACGGGGGCGAGCCGCTTCTCGCCGGGGCGGATTTTTATAAGAAGTCCCTGGCGCTACTTTCTAAGGGCCTGAAGGATCGCAAGATCGCTTTCGCCATGCAGACCAACCTCTGGCTCATGACCCCCGAGATCGCGAAAGTCCTGGCAAAGTACAACATCCCTATCGGCTCCAGCCTGGACGGGCCGAAAAAGCTGAACGACAAGCAGCGGTCCGAGGGCTACTACGACCGGACCATGCGGGGCTATCAGATCGCTAAAGAGAACGGCCTCGACGTTAAGTTCATCTGCACTTTTACCTCGTATTCCGTTAAGAAAAAAGAGGAGATCTTTGACTACTTCCTGAAGAACGACCTGACGCTGAAGCTGCATCCCGCCCTGCCGTCCCTGCGGAGCAATAAGCCCGGCGAGTGGGCCCTGGACCCGGAGGAATACGGCGAGCTGCTCGTCTATCTGCTGGACAAGTATCTCGAGAACATGGATAAGATCGACGTCATGAACATCGACCACCTCTGCAAGTGTATCTTCACCGGCCACGGGACCGTCTGCACGTACGTGGACTGCATGGGCGACACGTTCGCCATCGGCCCCGACGGGAGTATCTACCCGTGCTATCGCTACGTGGGCATGCCGAACTATGTCATGGGCAACGTCTACGATCACCCGACCATGGACGACCTGATGGGCTCGAAGGCCGGGATACTGATGCTGAGGTATAAGAAATACGTGGATAAGCACTGTAAGGACTGCGCGCACATCAGCTATTGCCGCGGCGGCTGCCCGTACAATGCCATGGCGCCCTATGACGGCAAGATCAAGGGCGTCGACCCACATTGCGTCGCCTATAAGCGTATCTTCGACGAGATCATCGGCCGCATGAACACCGACATGTTCGGCGGCTCGGGCGGCCTCGAGTCGGCGACGTTCGGGTTCCCGCCCGAGAGGTCCTCGAAGCAGGGCATCATGGCCATCATGTTGAAGGAGATATGAGCGTGCGCCTCGAAGAGCATGGCCTGTCGGCTCGTATCGTCCCCATCTCTCGCCTGGATGACCTGCGCCAGGGATTCGATGGGTTAATACAGCAGGGCCTGATAGACGAGGGACTAAACCAGGAATACCTCAAAAGATTCGTTTATCGCCCGCCCGAGGGATTTTCCGGGGCCATGTCGGTCATTGTCATGGCTAGCCGTATGCCCGCGATACGTTTTTCATTTATTAAAAATGAAGTTAAAATCCCGGTATACATACCGCCGACGTATATACACGGTGCCCGATATGACCGAAAGGCCCAGGACACGCTGGCGGAATTGCTGACACCATATAAAGTCACGCCGGCCGTGCTGCCGAAGAAGTTGCTCGCCGTCAGGAGCGGGCTCGCCGCGTACGGGAGGAATAATATCACGTACATCGAAGGGCTGGGCAGCTGTTACTGGCTATCGGCATTTTATACGGACATGCCCTGTGCCGAAGAGGGCACATGGCGCGAGCCGACGATGATGGAAAGCTGCAATGATTGCAGTATCTGCAGGGATAACTGCCCCACCGGAGCTATCGTTGAGAATAGATTTTTATTACATGCCGAGCGCTGCATTGTCTTCCATAACGAAATGCCGGGGAACGTGCCCTTCCCATCATGGATGGACGAGACGTGGCATAACTCCCTGGTCGGGTGCTTGTATTGCCAGGAGTATTGCCCGGAAAACAAGGGCATGATCGACATCGTCGACGGGGCCGAGTTCTCGCGGGAAGAGACGGAGCTCCTGCTGGCGGGCACGCCTGAGGATAAGCTGCCGGCGCCGCTGGTGAAGAAGCTCGAGGAGTGCGACCTGCTGTCTATCCTGGACATCATCCCGAGGAACCTGACGCCACTCCTGCATTAAAGCCCGTGCAAGTATTTATCCAGCCGGTCCATGCCTTCCCCGATGTTCTCCATGCTGTTGGAATAAGAGAACCGCAGGTACCCTTCCGCCCCGAAGTCCAGGCCGGGAGTCACTGCGACGCCCGCCTTTTCGAGAATATCACGGCTGAAGCTGAGAGAGTCGTTACTATATTGTTTCGCGTCCGTGAGGATATAGTAGGCCCCGGCGGGCTCGCTTTTTACGGGCAGGCCTATCTTCCCGAGCCTGCGGAGCATGTATTTCCGGCGCCGGTCATACTCCGCGACCATCGCCTTAATGTGGTCCTGCGGCCCCCTCAGGGCGGCCACGCCGGCGTGCTGCACGAAGCTGTTGGCGCAGATGAAGAAATTCTGCTGGAGTTTTTGCAGAGGGCGAACGCAGTCTTTCGGGGCTATGAGGTACCCAAGCCGCCAGCCGGTCATGGCATATAATTTTGAGAACCCGTTGAGCACGAAGGCGTTATCCGTAAATTCGAGGATGGAATGGTCCTCGCCTTTGTAGACGAGGCCCTGGTATATCTCGTCCGAAATGACTGGCACGTTCCCGGCCGCCTCGCATAGATCTTTGTATTCATTCGCATCCATGACGTGGCCCGTGGGGTTGGCCGGCGAGTTGATGAGGACCGCCTTTGTCCTCGGGCCTATTAGCTCTTTTACAATATCCGGCTCTAGCCGGAACCCGCCCTCTTCTTTCGTTTGGGCGAACACGGCCCTGCCGCCCACCCCATCGACGAAGTTGGGATAACAGGCATAATGCGGCCTGGACATGATCACCTCACCGCCAGGCTCAAGCAGCCCCATGAATAAAAGAAGCATCGCCGGGCTCGTGCCCGAGTTTACGATGACCTGGTCCGGAACGATATCCACGCCGAACTTTTCTTTATAGGTAAATGCGACGGCTTCCCGTAGCTCTAAGAGGCCGAGGCTGTGAGTGTATTTTGTCTCGCCCCGACGTAAAGCCTCGCCGGCCGCCTCGATAATATGGGGCGGTGTTATAAAATCGGGTTCGCCGACCTCCAGGTGGATAATGCTCCGGCCCGAGCGCTCCAGCTCCTGGGCGCGCTCCAGGACGTCCATCACGAAAAATGGAGGTATCCTTTCGGCTTTTGGCGATAACTTCATAGGGCATCCGATGGCCTATTTGCGGCATCAAGGATAATGTATCTTATGCCGGATAAAGCTGATGATTTTGAGGTATATAGCATACGCTGGCTCTGAGGCGATGCTACCAGCCGTTTACCGCGGGATCGACGTTATCGTGACTTCACTTTAAGGTGCGACATGCCGTACTGCTCGAGGAGCTCGTCCACGCAGGCCTGGAACTCGAACTCTACCTGCCGGGCATACGAGACATACAGGTCGATATTGTCGTACGGTACGTTGAAGTGCATGACAAAAGCGTCATCTACTGCACAGGATTCCATCATTTTTCTATCCCCTACTAGACACTATACGTGTCTATATTTTTGTAGTGCTTCAACCTATTAATATTTTTTCGATTGTAGTGCAGGCGGTCATAGCAAATATTATTACGCCCGGCCATTATGACTCATGGGGTACTGTGAAAAGAAGGGCTGGGTGTATATGGGTGACGAAATGTACAGAGAGGGCGAAATAGTCAGAATCTATAAAAAAGAAATTACTTGATATTAGAGGGGTTCATATGGACGTTTTCGAGGCGATCAAGAGCCGGAAGAGCATCCGGTCGTATGCCGATAAGGACGTGGAGGAAGAGAAGCTGCAAAAAGTTCTCGAGGCGGGGAGGCTGGCGCCCTCCGCGAAGAACCGGCAGGAATGGCGGTTTATCGTCGTGCGGGACCGGGAGACCAGAAAAAAGCTCGCCGTAGCGGCGATGGGCCAGAGGTCCGTCGAGCAGGCGCCGGTGACGCTGGTCGGGTGCGCGGTCGGGACGGACTACTATATGCCCTGCGGACAGCTCGCCTACACCGTCGATGTTTCCATTGCCCTGTCGTTCATGATGCTGGAGGCCACGGAGCTGGGACTGGGCACCTGCTGGCTGGGCGCCTTTCACGAGGACGCGGTCAAGGAGATCCTGAACATACCCGACGCTATGCGGGTCGTCGCCGTCATGCCTTTAGGCTACCCCGCGGAGAGCGTGGGCGGAACGGCGAAAAATAGCATAATGCGGATAGTATCGACGGGCTCATACCGGAAACCGCTGGACGAGATCGTTTATCGAGAAAAGTATTAGCTGATCATACCCAGGGCGGCATTGTCGGGTATTGTGACGGCCCCGGTGAGACCGTCGGCATGGCCGTGGGAGTGATAGATATAATCGGAGTCGCCGCTGGCACCGTCGTCGGCACGGTAGTCACGGATGGCACAGGCGTCGGAGTCGTATACCACTGTAAGTATGGAAATATGACCGGCCTGTGTACATCGGGCATGGGAACACAGCAGCAACAGCAGCCGCTCACGGCCAGCGCCAGCATGACGGCCACAATGAATAACAAGCGCTTCATATTTCTGATACCAGCTAAATTATTAACATAATATTATGGTGATTTTAGCTATAAAGATTTTTAACGCCATAATGGACAGGCCTGACATATCACATGTTATAGGAAAAGCCTTTTTTCAATGTAGCGCCATATCTTAATTGAGTGATATAATGGCTGAAGCAACAGTCGAAGAAAAAATGGCCAGCTTTATAAGCGGCAACGTAAAACGAAAACAGATACTCGACGTGCTCCACAAAAATGGCAGCGAGACTTATGAAAGCCTTCAGAAGCTGACGCGAATGCCCAACATCATGCTGAAGAACGTTCTCAAGGTGATGGAGGAAAAGGAAGTCATCGTAAAGAATAACGACCGCTATTCCCTCACGGAGAACGGCAAGAAAGCGGCGAATATCCTGCCCGGGCAGTCGAATAAGGCCAACGCCGGGCGGTTCGACGCGAACATACGCCGTGAGATTTGATCTTTTTATAAATTTTTCCTGCAATGCGGTACATACTTGAACAGCCTTTCTCTTTATTCTATTGAGCGATATTTTATATAATATGGTAATAATTTTTATAAAGGGCATAGATGATTAACGAGGATATTATTGACTATATAGTGGCTGCCAGACTAAATCCGAATGATCCAAAGGTCCATGACCGACTTGGTTATGTCTTTTTCAGTCGAGGGTTATTTTATAAGGCCTTAGATGAATTTAAAAAAGCCATTCAGCTAGAATCTAATGACATACATGCTCATAATGGTTTAGGGCATGTATTCGATAGAATAGGGATGTTCGACGAGGCTATAAAAGAGTACACGGTGGCAATCCATATGAGCCCCAATAATCCACAATTTCACTATGGCCTTGGGCAAGTCCTTAGAAAAAAGGGTGCATCGGATGATGCGGTAAAGGAATATAAGGAGGCTTTAAGGATAAGATCGGATTTTCCAGAAGCTCATTATGCACTGGGACACGTCTATAAAAATCGGGGAGCGCTGGACGATGCGGTGCAAGAATACCAGGAGGCCTTAAGGCTTAAGCCGGATTTCCCGGAAGCCCACTATACGCTGGGACTCGTCTTCTATAAAAAAGGTTTAATGTCCGAATCCATTTATGAATTTAACGAAGCTATCCGTTTAAATCCCGATTTTAAAGAAGCCCGCTTTTACCTCCAAAATATACATAAAAACATATTGAAAGGGATTTGAACCATCGATCTGCTGATTCGCAGGCTTGGCAGAACCTTCAGGCCTTTATCGGCTTCTCATTCTTCTGGCCCATATATTTCAGGCAGCAGTGAAAGCATAATTTCTTAAGCTGTCCATTCGTTATTATACGCTGCGGAAAGAATAGCTCGTTCCCGCAATCCTCACACACATGCGTTTTCATATGTTTACATTTCGGAAATACTGCCATATGATGGTTACGATTATATTCTATGGGCGTCTATATATTGATAAACTTACTTCTCGCAATATATAATTTTATCATTAAACGTTAAAAGATCATCCGGAGATAGGAGTGTGCCGGTTAATCCATATCGACCATTGGCGACACCTCTGCGATGTGCTTTGCAGGGCGTTGCGCGCACTCCTCGCACGAATCGCTGTCCAGTTCCCATCGGCTTAAAAAATCATTATAGCGCTTGAGCGTCGAGAATTTCCGGCCGCATTTACGGCATGTTGAGGTGATATTGAATTCCATGGTATCACCGGTATATCTGAAATATTCCTAATGTAAACATTATAAAATAATATGGCCCTAAATGTCCAAACGTTTTATCGATAAATGCCGCGTAAGTAGCGGCATAATCCCCGATCGCCAAAAATAAATTATTGGATATAGTGGTTATTCGCCTATTTTTACGGATGAAAAAGGCTAAAAGTGTAAATATCGGCATCGGATGAATATGTTTCATCGGCCTTATTCGGCAAATAGTTAAGCCGCCACCCGCCGACCCCCCTAGGGAGGTGTGGTGAATATTCCCAATCTATTGAGCAGTATCCTTCGCTCACGACAGACCTTCCGTGTGCTGTTGGTGTTCGTCTTTTTATCCTACGTCGCCCTGGATACGGCGACGACGCTGTACTGCGTCCACGTCTTCGCCGCGTCCGGCGTGAACGCCCTGGACAGCGAGATATCGCCCATCGTCCGGGTTCTGGGCGACGGGCCGCTGGCGGTCGTCGAGGCGAAGATTTTCGCCGGGTCCGTGTGTATTGCCGGCCTCTATTTACTGAGCCGGCTCGACGGCTTTCTCGAAAGCTGCAATATACTCGCCATCGCCCTCGTCCTCCTGGGTATCGTGGCCGGGGCCAACAACATCCTGGAGGCCTGGGGCAGGCCGGCGATCGGCATCCTGGGGATACCACTGGTATTCATCGGCCTCGCGCTGGCCTGCGCGCTCGAAGCCTATAGCGTAGCCTCGCTGCTTTCCCGTACGCGAGCCCCAGGAATTGAAGAAGGCGAAACCGGCGAAAAGCGGCCGGTGCGGCGCCCATGGCAACATTAGATCGGGCGAGTGAAGTCGCGTAGCTCGTCATATCGGGCGCCGCAGGCCTGAGTGACGTACCATAGGTTTAAGGTGCTTATCCAAGCCAACATGCGTTAAACGATTAGAAAATGTTTTGGACTGTAGACTCTATATGAGTAAATACGCCTACGGTGCCTATATCTAAATTCCGCGGCAATTCCCGGGTGCCGGCGATAAAAACCGCTTATACCGTAGATATCATATAAATAATCGGAAATGAACGATGCCGCTGGTATCGTCCCCATGCCCGACGACCTTTATTCGATCCTTGGCTTAACGCCCGGCTGTACCGTGGATGAGATAAAGCAGGCCTACTATAAGCTGGCAAAACAGTTCCATCCCGATGTCAACGCGTCGCCCGCGGCCGTCGAAACGATGAAGCGGATCAATAATGCCTACGCGGTCCTGTCGGACCCGGAGAAAAGGCGATCGTATGACGAGTGGTATATCTCCCGCCCACGCCCCGAATACCGTCGCCGGCAAACGGCAGAACGCCGATATTCATACCGGGAGCCGGCCCCGAAGGCCGATCCGAACATTAACTATCATAGCGTATCTCGTACGAGTAGCCGGGTAAAAGCATATGCCCTCGTTATGGCTGTCGTGCTCCTGAGCATGTCATATTTATTTATTCTTCCGCTCGTCCATAACAACCCTGGCGATTCTCCCGTCTTCACATATTCCCCAAAGATCCCTGTCGCAACACCTGTCGCAGCCTCGCAGGCAGCCGCAGTCCAAAGGATGCCGGTGACCACGACCCCTATTCCTCATATATCGCCCTGCCCGACTCCTGCCATTACGCCAACCCCCATCCCGACGGCGACTGCCGTGCCGTCGGCCGGCCAAAAGGCCTCCGTATTCCCCGTTCTCATGGCCAAGTCGGGCATTGTCAAGGGCAGGATCACAGAGCCTGGGGCGGGTATTTGGCCGGGCGATATATATGTCGCCATTTGCGATGCGAACGATAAGGCGATCCGGTACTATCAGACGTTCACCGGCCCCGGTGGTTACTTCCAGCTCATTCCCGTCAACAATACAATGGGCCTGGACGGCGTGATAGAAGAGCGCTACGTGCTCTACGCCCGGGATAACCAGACGAAGAGCGAGGCGTGCTCGCGGCCTTTCGGCGTCGGGCCCTATGCTATCGTGACCGAGGATCTGTCGCTCTCCTGATAGGTAAATCATGGGGCATACTGTTCAAATTATATGTGTCCCTCTTTCATTTCCAGCTATGACAGCCTTATTTTACACCTTTTATTTAGCTAAGTTTACCGCCATCGCGACCTTATCATGATCGGCTCCGGCAGATATGGAAGCGATTGCGGATGGATCGAATCCTTTAACGATCAGCCATATGGCCATGACCATTTCCTGCACTGCCATCGGAAGGACGAGCAGAGTCTGGATGATCGAGTCCGGGGTGATGACGCCGAACAGATTTAACAAGGCCTCGGCTATAAACAAGGCGACTGCAATGAGGCCCCAGCCTGATATCCAGCGAGGTATTAGCCTCGACCGGTATAAGACATAATAAAACATCAGGGCACCAAGGGGAAACACGATTTCCGTAAGATTCGCGCTGATCGCCTTTGCTCCCTGTAATAAAGTCCCCATTGCTTGAAAATCGGATTGATCCGGGGCTCCGGCCTGAATGAATGCCCGGCCTAATGGCAATAGTAACAGGATGCTGATGACCACTGCAAAATAGGTAAATGTCTCGAGCCCTCCCCGGAAAACGACGTACCCGAGAGCCAGGGTTTCATTAAATTTTTTTAAGACGGGATACATTAAGACCGGGACCATCGCCAGTGCCAGGCCCATTATCAATATGAAAAGCGCTCCCATGATCACCTGGCTTTCATTTGCCGGTATTTTCGCCAGATAATCTGGTGTATTTAAAATCGGCCCGGTAATGACAACGCTCAGTATGCCTGCGACCGTTCCGATAATATATAATACTCCCACGATCCTTGCGGTATTTTTTATAGAGTTTATTTTACCAGTTTCACTATCCATGATTTTGCTCCTTTCTATTTTAATCGATCTAAAATAAGCGATCATCGCCAGCGACGAGAATGAAGAATATGCCACCTATCGAGTAGAGGCCCTTCCAGCGTGTATCTGTTATATCCATATCTGGGGGATTTTTTTCTTGTGCTTGAGCCATCGGATCTCCATCCATTAGTTTTCGGTCATTGACTACTAAGCGCCGCCATCTCCCTCGCGAACCTTCGTGCGCCTTCCAGGTCATTACGGTCCGGGTGGCCGGAGTTGATGAACACGAAGGTGGTCCCCGTTCTATCATAACTGCCCAGGACTATGGCCTCTTTTTGTTTTAACGCTTCCACCATGGCCTGTGTTTCCTGCCCAACGCCACCGCCGGATGTGCCAAAAAGGGCCACCCTCCGCCCCCTGAAATCGTTATTCGCGATGAACTTCACCATGGCGTCGCCGGGCTTGCCGCCATAGCAGCCAGAGCCCAGGAACAGGATCCCGTTTGACGGGACCCCCGTCACATCCTTTACACTGACGGCCGTGACGCCGAGCTCTTCCGCGATCACGTCTGCCATTTTTTTCGTATTTCCCGTCATGGTATAGTAGATCACGTTTGCCATTGTCCTTGCCCCGGTATTCGTTATATTGCCGACGCCGGTAGTCGGCGCGGGTAATGGGGTTACGGTGGGCGAGGGCGTCACGGAAGGGCCCGCGCACCCGGCAACGGATAAGCCGGCGATGCCCACTCCCGTTGCGATGCCGGCTTTCAGCACGGTTCTACGCGATATCTTCTCATCGTCGAGCCTGTCAAAGATCCAATCGTAAGCCATAATGCTCCATTCCTGATTTATTCTGAGTTAGCCCTTTAATCCCGTTTTTACTTTCTACTGAGGTATATATAGCTCCATTATGTACATATTAGTTATAGGTATTAGTTATCGCTAACATAATAAATGTTTCGATTAAAAAACCATAATTTTATATTAGTGCACAAAAAACATGCCGTCTACCCCCCCCCCCCCAGATTATCTCGCTCAAAGCGAGAGCCTTTATCCATTTCAGAAAACGATAATTCTCGATGTTTATGAAGGATAGCCTGGATATATGGACATTATTTTATTAAAATTCGATCAAGACATTGTGCAAAAGTGATAGTGCTTAAGGAAAAAAGGGCCCTGGGGGTTAATACTGTTTTTTTATGGTATTTACCCTCTAAAGTCCGATAAATTCAGATCCGGATTAGTATGGAAAGTCAAACAGCGACCAGTAGCGGGGCGTTAAATGGGTGCCCGGCAATGTGTAATTCAATGCTGCCGCATTGACATCGTACCAGTTGTTCATCGCTATGGCGGATTTTGTATATTCCGTCGGTAGTATCCAGTCCGGATATGAGGTATCTCCTTCGTAGGCCCGGCCCATCGTACAGAAGAAGTGGCTATTTCTCCACATCCGGTCCAGGAGCGACATATTCGAGACCTGCGCGGAGTCGGCTTTAAAATTAAAGTCCGGATATGACATCGCTTTCCCGGAAGGGGGAGTTATAGGCGTCGCCTTATTTGATGCCGTCTGATTTGTCGTATTACCCGATGAGGTTTTATTCGCAGCGGTATCGCCCGGGTATTCGCCGATAGTGCTCGCATTACTAAAGGCAATTCGAGGTCCTGCGGGTTCTGCGATATTCAGCGCCATCGACGGGCCCTGGCTGGTACTAATTCCACCGGTAATATCCCCGAGATTATTCGTAAGAGGTGGGATGTTTTTTATGGCTCCCGGGCCCTGAACGGCCACCATGGAAGATGCGGGAAGGGTTAATGTAATAGTGAAGAGTAGTGCCAACAGGATTGTCGACCCCTTTTTCCCGATGTAGAATTTCGCCATTATCATCCGCTCCCGATTTTCATAGAGCTAAAGGAAGGAGACAGGGACGATCTTGTTTTGTTCCCGCTGGTCGTGTTAGAAGCTTTTGATGCAGCGGCCAGAGCCGCTGTCCTTTCTGTCCCCGCGGCCGTGTTGACCATCTCGGGGAAAGGCGTATTAGGCCCGGCGATCCTTGGCGGCGACGTCACAGGGCTTATGGGCGTACCCGGCCCGGACCATACGAGCCCTGCGCCCGTGTTCACCGGCGGAATGCCGAGGAATGTCGCGCTATAAAAGCCCGTACTCGATGCAGCAATCGATTGGAACACGATCTGGCTGATGTCCGGGAAAGCGAGGTCCACCGGCCCGAAAGGCAACACGTTAGCGCTACCGGTCAACTCGTCTCCTTTAACTTCAGCGGGACCAGGGGCAAGGATGTTATTGGCGCTCCCGGAATTGAATGAGTCGAATACGGGGAAATTGATGTTCAGCGATTCATCGTCGATCGTCTGCAAAGTTTTCTGATGGAACAAGTTTTGTGTATCTTTCGCCCGACCGAAGTCATTACCAAAAGAAAAATCACCCGAAATTAGCTCATACCTGAACTCCTGCCTCGCGAATGAATTTAGAGGCACAGTCCATAAGATGATTAGAAACATAATGAAGGCGATGACTAACCTTCCTCTCAAAGTCGCAACTACTCTCATTACTACCCACCTCATAATAATTGCTCGTTTTAACCCTCAATCAGTAAATTATTATAATGCTAATATAAAAATATCTTGTATATAATATATACCACAATATATTTTTAATCAAAATTAAGGCGTGTAAATTGATATTTATAAAAATTAGATATATCTATGTAATATAATTATTTATTTCATTGAATAACATGATTTGATATTATATAAAAAATCCATCATGGCACAGCTTTTTTATCATCATTCCGGTTTAACTTTGATATTTTTGATGACAAGTCATTTATTTTATTTTTATGATAAGATATTTTTTTATTTTCATGTCGATTACCTTTTACTTATTTTAGCCCCCTATTTATTTGGACTTGATAACATGAGGATGGATTGGAAACGAGTATTGGTAGTTTACATTATAATAGTGTTGGGATGGGCTCTTCTGTTAACGCCTGTTGCCATGGCGGCAGGTTCTGGCAATGGTAGTAGTGCCGGACAGGGCGGAAGCGGTGGAGGAACAAGCGGTAGTAGCTCTTCTGGACAGAGCGAGAGCACCAGTATTACTGGTGGACACGGCGCTGGCAGTGCGTCAGGACGGGGCGGAGCTACTCAAGCACCGATGAGAACAACAAGTGTCGAAGGATATTGGCCGGCGGGACCGGCAAGTGCTGTGCCCGCACAGAATGATCAAGGCGCCCATCATAAAGGCTGGATCGGAGGATCCATGAACCCCTGGGTCCTCGGCGGGAAGAATCTGGGAATTTATGGCGCAGGCAACCTCAGAAGCCTGGCCTGGCCCGGAGAATTTTATAGTCCCGGCTATTATTGGCACGCAGGCTGGCCCCCGATTCGATAGGCTATAAAACACGGAAGATCAAAAAGCCAGATGATAGCCTGGTAACGATTCGCCTGCCATGGTCATTATGACAGTGGCCGGTCTGGCGTTAGGCCACCCGGCAGGTGTTTCAAGCCCATCGACCATATGACGACGAACAACTTAAATACAAATATTATGGGCCGGGCCACCAGGAAGAGTTGTAGTGGCCGGCCGTGGGACCTGCAAACCATCGGTGTGTATGACCTAAGGCAGCTAAAGTGACGGGTTTGCAGATGTAGGTTGTTGAGTTGGGCTTTATTCACATAATCCAATACTGTACATGAATAGCAAGTTAGTAAGCTTTATCTCTATAACTTATAGAGTAGTATAAACTTCTAGTTATGATAAATCGTCTATATAACCGTTAAAAAGTACAGTTTAATATTGATTCATATTGAGTCTATAGCCATCACTCTTTTTTAGGAATGATAATTATCCAGTTTTATAGTATGGGAATGATAAATGAAAGGTCTGAGACATTCGGGTAAAGTACTAAACAAATTATATGGGCCTTATCAGGAAAGTTACGCGACTTGACTCGCTTATCCTAATATGTTGCCTAATGGGCTCATTCAAGCTTTGCCCGATGTCTCGGAAATCATAAATTCGTTTTATGTAACCGTATAAAGAAGACGTTTTAATAATTTTAATAGCAACATATAATATATATGACAATATAGTTATATATTATGGCAAATGCAAAGAAAGGAATCACTTATAAAACAAGCTATAAGGCCCTTAAAAACATGATTAGCGATAAGATAGACAAGGAACACCCGTTCTCCACCAAAAAGGAACGTAAAGAAGCGGTAAAAAGTGTAATGGTAGAAACAAGAGACGCGTTTAAAAATGGCATAGCCGATTATTTAGATACAAACATCGATAAATGCATACATAAACTATCCTTAACTAACAAAGAAGTGACTAAAGCGAATTTGAAAGAGAATAAGAAGATAAAAACAATAGGTGCCCTTAAATCTTCGACTAAGAAGTAGACCTGATACTTTCTATCCTTGATCATTCATTAGCGAAGAAATAGTAGAAACTGGACTGTTTCTTATAAAAATAATTGCTGTGTTGAATTACTCCCGTATTTTAAGCTTTTTAAGAGCACGGAGGACACTATTTTTCACCACAAAGGCCAATAGTTCCGTGTTTGTTTAATAGTCCCTTGCCATATTTTCCACTTTCGTACTGCCAATCGGTTTTTCAACACGAAAACACGAATTCTTTTATATCCCACGTAAGGGGCACGAAAGCACTAAGGTCCATGCTTAAGGCTTAGAACACGAAACAAGCCTCCCGAAGGCACGAGCCTCCCGAAAGGGATTGAAACACGAGAGACAGCATGTATAACTGGAAATGCATGCCGTTCTCGTGTTTCTAATTATTAGTGTTTTAGAGCCGTTCGTAGGCTTGTTTCGTGTTTTGAACACCAGGCATGGACCTTAGTGCTTTCGAGACTTACGTGGGATATAAAATCTTTCGCGTTTTCGTGTTACCAACCGGAGGCGCCAACGAACGAGAACACTGAACATACGCCGGCAGGAGGACTATACGCTATGGATAACAGGGCAAGAATATAAGCCACGAGCACGGAACTTCTGGCACCTGTGGTGAAAAATAGTACCCCCATGCCATTAGTGAACTTAAAACCAGAATAAAATTATAAGGCGAGCAAGCAGGCGCGCCTCTAACATAAGCACGGAACTGCTGTGCCTGTTTCCGTGGCGGGAAGACTCCAGGAAGGCATACCAGGCTCATAGATCGATGAAATAGCTATAATTTATTTATTTCATCGCGTCCTTGAACTCGCCATACACTTCGGCCATCGTACGCTGCCACTCGTAAGAATGAAGTATGCGCTGATACGCCCTGCCTTTAGAATAGTCCTCTTCGACGAACACGACGCCGGGATAGTCGACTTTCATCAGGTAAAGGCCGACAGCAAGGGCGGGCGGTATACCCTCCCTGTGCTCTTCAGGCTTCAGCATCTGCCCGATCCACTGAGCGGGCCGCTTGTTCGAGCCGACGAGCCGGAGGCCCGTCACGATCTTGCGTACCATGTTCCACAAGAACGAGTCCGCTTCGATGTCTATGACATATATGTCGGAACGCTTCGTTACCGAGATTCTTTTTATAGTCCGCACCGGGTTCTTGTTGGGCTCGACACTGGAAAAGTTCGTGAAGTCATGCGTGCCGAGGAAAAGCTGGGAGTGAGTGACAATGCGGCGCTCGATGACGTCGGGAGCATAGAGAATATATCGGTAAGTGCGGCTGGCCGCGCCGCGGCGGGGGTCGAAATCGTCGGGCACATCGGCCCTTGCGTATACCCACATATCGTCCGGTAATACCGAATTGATGATCCGGGGCTCGGTGAGCTTCAGGTTATGTGGCTTAAAAGCTATGACCTGCCCCAGCGCGTGGACGCCCGCATCCGTGCGGCCCGAGAACTCGATCTTTGCCTTATCGCCGATGACCCCCTTCGAGGCCAGGGCAGCTTTAAGCTCGCCTTCAACGGTCCTGCGGCCGGGCTGCACCTGCGAGCCGGAGAAATTAGTGCCAATGTAGGCAAGCTTATAGGCGCACTTCAGATTCCCACTCCCGCTAGGTCGAGACCTTCTTTTCGCCGATCAGGTAGATGCCGACGATGATGACGAGAATGAGCAGCGCGGTCACGGCCATGTCCTCCCAGGTGATGCTCTTCTCCACGCCGAAGACCAGGATATGCCGGATCATGGCCGTCAGGCCTGCCGCCAGGATGAGCTTCAGCTCCAGCTTGTGGCTTTTAAAATATACAATGACTGTCTGTATTAGCTCCGCGATGATGAGGGTCACGAGCAGGTCGTTCAGCACCAGAACGAGCGTATCCAGGCCGTACTGCTGGCTAACGAAGCTCGCCATGTCCTTGCCTACGATTATAAGCGTCATCAGCGCAAGCAGGACGAGAAATATCGATACGAGCAGGTATACGGCGGACTCGACCTTATCGAGAAAGCCGGCGATGGTGCTGTCATAGTCCGGGTTGCTGGAAGGTGCCATTATCAGACAATAAGTCCGGGATAACTATTAAAAGTTCTCTTACGCGCTCTTCTTTTCGCCGATCAGGTAGATGCCGATGATAATGACGAGAATGAGCAGCGCGGTCACGGCCATCTGCTCCCAGGTGATGCTCTTCTCCACGCCGAAGACCAGGACACGCCGGATCATGGCCGTCAGGCCGACGCCCAGGATGAGCCGCAGGTCCAGGGTATGGATCTTGATGTAAACGATGACAGTCTGGATAAGGCCGGTTATTATCAGAGCGACTAAAAGGCTGTTTAGGGCCGAGTCGATGATATCAAGGCTCGCAGTATCCGTAAAGAAATGCGACAGGTCCAGAGCAACGACGAAGAAGGTCATCAGCGCCATGATACTTAAAAAAAGAGCTACCAGCAGGTATATGCCCGTCTCCACCCTGTCAAGTACGTTGGTGATACTGCCACTTCTGTCGGATGCCATGCTTTCAGTCACCACAATGTTCTCAGGGCATAAAAGCCCACGTATTATATAATATTTATTCCCCGGCCATTACTCGATGGCCTTTTTCAGGCTGTAGGCCGCAGCGCAGGCCTCGAGCTGCTTATAGGTGCCGATGGTGAGGATGATCGAGTCCTGGCTCAGGACCAGCGAAGGCTCCGGGTTCGGCGTGAACCGCCCGGCGTCAATGACGCCGACGATGGAGCAGCCGGTTTTCGACCGCATCTCCGTTTCATTTATGGCCTTGCCTTCCAGGGCCGAGCCCTTAACGTGGAACTTGTACAGCAGCACGTTCTCCGACAGTATCACCGTATCCTCGAAGACGCCCTTTTCCACGACGCGCGCCATGATCTGGCCGCCCGTCGTGGACAGCGACGTCACGTAATCCGCGCCTGCGCGATATATCTTGCTCACGTTATTGTCCAGGTTGGCCCGGGCGATGATGTTCACGTGGCGGTTCATGTTCCGGGCCAGGAGTACGGTCAGCAGGTTCTTGTTATCGTCGTTCAGCGTCACCACGATGGTCGAAGCGTCGGCGATGCCGGCCTTCTTCAGCGTCTCCTGGTCCGTGGAGTCGCCAACGACCTGTTCCAGCCCCTCATGCGGCTTAAGGTCGATGATCGTGTAGGATATGCCCCTCTTATCGAACTGCTTCGCGACCTCCCGGCCCACGTCCCCATAGCCGGCGATGATCCTCTTTCCGCCGCAGACCTGGCCAACGATCCGCCCCATGTCGCTCATGTCGTGGAGCTGGCGGTCGTTACCGATGGCCATTAGAACGGTAGCCTCGTCCACCTCCATGTCAGCCGGCGGATTGATGATGAACTTGCCATCCTTGAACGCCCCGACGATGTTCGCGCCCGTCTTTTCCCGGATCCCGAGCTCCTTCAGCTTTTTTCCGACCATGGGATTATCCGGGTAGACGGGGAGCTTACAGATCTTCATGTCCTCCCCGAGGTCCACGACGTTGGTGACTTCGAAGTTGATGGACGAGATGGCGGTCATGCCCATGTTGATGCCGAGAATCTGTTTAGGCGATATCACGATGTCCGCTCCGGCGTACTTCAGGTATTCGGCCAGGTCCAGCCGCTCGACCAGCGCGATGATCTTGCAGCCCGACATCTGAGACGCCGTAAGGACGACGGCCGCATCCTTATCCTCGCCCTCGTTCGCGATGAGCGTCGATGCCTTATCGACCTGCGCTATTTTCAGCGTCTTCTCGTCAGTCGAATCGCCGGATATGGCATAGAACCCCCGGAGCTGAAGGTCGTGGACGCTCTGGCTCGACTCGTCTATGATCACGAGCGGTTTGCCCGCGTCCGCCAGCTCGGTGATGAGCGAATCCACGAGGGCATTATACCCGCAGATGATGACGTGGCCCTTAAGGCGCTCCGGCGGCTTGCCTTTCGGGGACTTGATCCAGCGCTCGATGCTCGGCGTGATCATCAGGGGCAGGACGACGGCGAAAAAGATGGCGATGCCGGACAGGATGACCAACATCGTGAAGAGCTTCCCCATCACGGTGACCGGGTAAATGTCGCCTAATCCGGTGGTCGTCATAGTGACGACGACCCAGTAGATTGCCGTATAAACATCACGGCTATGCGGGTTGAACTCGTTCGGGAGCATCAGGAAGATGCCCGTATAAATGAGTATCAGGGCCAGGATACCTGCCGGATAGATGAGGTAAGGAGATTTAAGGATGCTCCTCAGCTTGACGTCCGAGATTCGTAGGGCCATAGAGTATACAGGAATATGGCCGTGATAATAAAAAAGGATTTGCGTGAGGGTTGCTCACGCAGGAATAAAACTTTACTCGGGCTTGGATACCAGCGTGGTCTTGCCTAAGACCTTGCCGTCGGCGGCGTGCGGGGTCCTCTTGACCGAGTCGCCGGCCTTCTCGAGCTCCCTTGCCTGGTCGCACAGCAGCGCGGCGGTCCTTAACAGCTCGTGGGCGCTGGCGACGGTGATGACGTACTGCTCCATTTCCTTCTGCATGAAGCAGCCGAGCAGGTCGAGGTCGCCGACTTTCTCGGCGGCAGCGAATGCTGCGAACGCTTTTGCCTGTGCGTACGGGTTCTTGTAGCCCGCCATCGGGACTGCCTTGGCGGCATCGACGACGATCTGGGGCACGGTGGGTGCCTGGCCGGCGTTGATCTGCTCAATGCACTTGTCGAGCTCGGTCTGGATGAGCCTGACGACACCAGTTTCCGCTAACACCTTGGTCATGTCCGCATTGAACAGGACCATTTCGGTGGGGTCCAGGAACTGCCTGCGGGCGCCGATCATCGAGTCGCACTTGACGATGAAGTAGCCCAGGCCCTTCGCCTTGAGGTCGTCCTTGACCTTCATCATGGGGACGTCCGAAATAGCGATCGTCGGTACGCCGGCGGCCTTGATGGCCTCCCTGGCCTTGGTCGGGCCGGGTAATGCGCCGTTCGGGCTGATGACAATACACAGCTGGGGCTTAAACTCGAGGATCTTTGCGACTGCCTCGTCTGCCTCCGCCTCGCCCAGCTTTGCGCCGGTGCCGACGGTCCTTACGTAAACGTCTCTGTCTGCCCTCTCATCGAGAATGAGGTCTATGTACCTTGAGGTTCCAAGGTTTCCTAGCTTAACGATTCCAACTCTTGCGGTCATAACTATACCTTCTATGAATTTATTTGGCCAATATGGCGCAAATATCTATTCGGCCTTCCTCCCTTAGTTTATATAAAAGGCCATTTTAGATTTACGAATACTATTAAAGGTCTTAATGGTAAATAGCTTTTTCGAGCCGGCTAAGTCGCAAGAATGCTTGCCAGCCTGAGGATGCTCTCGTCAAGCGGCTTTGACGCCCCGGCCGATTCCCTGAGGCCTATGCTGGTGATTTTACCGTTCTGCAGGCCGACAATGCAGTTGCTTTTTCCTTCCGCCAGAAGCTCTACGGCCTTTTTGCCGAACTCGCTGGCCAGGTATCGGCTGCGCGCTGTAGGGCTGCCTCCCCGCTGGGCATAGCCCAGGATGCTGAGCCTCGTCTCTAGGCCCGTGTTCTTTTCAATGGCCGAGGATAGCGCCCTCGTATCGCCAATGCCTTCCGCTGCGACGATGATGGCAGAACGTTTTCCTTTTGAGACATTATCCTTTATGACACTGAATATCTCGTCCTCACGGACAGGCAATTCGGGCACGAGAATGATCTCTGCTCCCACCGTCAGGCCCACCATGGCGGCCAGGAAGCCCCTGCTACGGCCCATGACTTCGACTACGAATATGCGGTCCAGAGATATAGCGGTGTCCCGGATCTTATCTATCTCTGCGACCGCCGTGTTGACGGCCGTGTCAAAGCCGACGGTCTCGTCCGTACCGTATATGTCGTTGTCGATGGTCGCCGGTATGCCGACCATGGGCGTGTCGGTCAGCTCGCTTAACGCCATTGCTGCCCGGAAAGATCCGTCGCCACCGATGACAACGAGGCCGTCGACGTCGTATTCCGCAAGCCGGGCGGCCGCCTTTGCCAGACCCGCCTTCGTCCTGATGTGGGGGCATCTGGTCGTATGAAGGATTGTGCCTCCCAGGTTAATGATGCCGCTGACGGACCGTGCGCTCATGGGCTTTACGAGGTCCGATATGAGGCCTTCCCAGCCCCGGCAGAAGCCCAGGACATTGAAGCCTTTGAAGGCGGCAACTCGGGTGACGGCACGTATGGTCGCGTTCATGCCTGGGGCGTCCCCGCCGCTGGTCACGATGCCGATGGCCTTCAAAATAAGCCCCGGAATAATCTCGACGGCCGTGCTGAACTATTTTTACCGCCCGTCGAACGGCTTATTTGCCGCCGTATTGTGCCGCGCCCGGTGCGCCCGTGACCTGAGGCTCGTCCGGAACGCGGAGCACGACGTATAATCCCTTTCGAGGGCGTTTCAATACGATGTTTCTCCCATCCAGAAGAAAAAACGCCGTTCATAGACCGCTTCTTTTACAGGGCGAAAGGATCTGCAGGATCTCCCGGCCCCTCGGCGTTACGATGAAGGGGAAACCATCGCCAGTTCTCTTTTCCACATACCCCGCATCCAAGACAGGCGCCATATGCCCTATAATAAATTCATCGATCTCCTCCCTGGTCATCCACCGGAATTCCCGCTTTTGTTCCGGCTCGATGAATGCCAGCACGAGGTCTTCGATATCATCGGGTATGCGCATATAGGTAAAATACGGCATCTGATAATTAAAAGATTATGTCATGCGGCCGGGAGCAGGACAACGAAACGGGCTCCCCGTGAAGAGTCGCCCGGCACGCGGTCCATGATGTGGAGGCGGCCGTAGAACTGACTTAAGAACGTGAGGATCAGGTACAGGCCCAGTCCCCGCCCGCTAAGCTTCTTGCGGGAGAGCAACTCTACTTTCTTCGCGTCCGATATGCCCGGGCCATTATCCTCGATAATAGTCCCTGGAGATCGATCCCCCAGATGATGTCGCCGGAATTCTCCACGAGAAAACGGTAGCTTTCGCGCAGGGAGCACTCGATACGGCAGCAGAGTTCAAGCTCTTCCTGCTGCTTTTGGACCAGATTTCGCAGCGCTATCAGATCGCCCTCCGGGGAATTTGGGGGCAGTTTGATATGTTCCTGTTTGCCCATATGATCGTCAGCACCTAACATTATAGGCTCATATGAATATTTTATAGTTAATATTTATATTAAAATTGCTCAGTCGCTATAACATTCTAAATGACTTTGAAAAAATAGGCATTTCGACTTCATGTTTTTTCAACTATAATTATGTATATAGTTGTACATATTTGTATTTATATATACATATAAGTATGAATATATAACATTGTCGCTCGCCAGGCGAAACACTTTCAGAGTCCGCGGGAAGTTTTTAAACCGCGGAGGCTCTATAGTTAATATAATGAAGTTCCGCGGCTGGCTTTTAGACGTCGACTATGAAGTCGTGAATAACAGGCCCCTGATACGCATGTGGTGCGTGGACGACTCGGGCCGGAGCGCCGTTATATTTGACGATTCCTTTGAGCCTTACTTTTATGTCGTGCCTTACGGCGATGTCCCCGTAAGCCAGCTGATGAGCATGTCCAAAGAAGTGGGCGGCGAGCTGATCCGCCCCGTGAAGGCCGACGTCGTAGAACGCAGGAACTTCGGCGTACAGATCCAGTGCTATCGCATTTTCACGCAGTTGCCGCGTGACGTCCCGTATTTACGTGAGCTGGCCCTGAAGTTCGGCGACGTGCGGGAGGCGGACATCCTTTTCGGCGTCCGCTACATCATCGATAAGCGGCTCATACCCATGGGCGGCATCGAGGCCGAAGGCGAGCCCGTGCCCATCGATTATGCGGATCAGGCGCTGATCTGCCGCAGCCCGAAAGCTTTTGCCAGGGAGGAAGAGCCGCCGCTAAAGGTCCTCGCCTTCGACTGCGAGATGTGGAACCCGCACGGCATGCCCGATCCCAAGAAAGACCCCATCATTATCATATCGCTAAAAACGAATGAGGAAGAAAAGATTTTGAAGGCCACCGACGAGAGCGATAAGAGCCTTATTAAAGAGTTTATCCAGTACGTCAGGAACTATGACCCGGACGTCATCGTCGGCTATAACCAGGACGGCTTTGACTGGCCCTACCTTTCGGAGCGGGCGAAGAAACATAAGCTTACGCTTAACGTGTGCCGCGACGGGACGTCGCCGATGTTCGGGCGGGGCGGCCTCCAGCGAAAGGTCAAGCTGATCGGGCGGCTGGACATCGACCTGTTCCAGGTAGCCCAGAGGGACGTGGACGGTGTCAAGATCAAAACGCTGGAGAACGTCGCCGACTTTTTGGGCGTCATGAAGAAGGGCGGGCGCGTGAATCTTTTCGCGGCCGACATCTACCAGTACTGGGCGGACGAGGCGAAGCGAGGCGAGCTCATCCAGTACGCGAAGGACGACGTATCGAGCACCTTCGGCCTGGCGAAGGAGCTCCTGCCGTTGCAGTTCGAGTTTGCGCGCATGGTGCACGAGCCCGCGGACAATGTCTCAAAAATGGGTCGGGGGCGGCAGGTGGAATCGTACCTGGCCTATACCGCCTACGAATATGGCGAACTGATACCTTCCAGGGGAGGCGAAGTGGAGACGTACCTGGGCGGCTTCGTTTTCCCGCCGGTGAAGGGCATCCACAAGAACGTCGCGTCGCTCGACTTCTCGGCTATGTACCCTTCCATCATGATCACCTACAATATCTCGCCGGATACGGTCTGTAAGGACTGTAACGCGGAATGCTACCCCCCGGCGCCCGAAGTCGGCCACTGTTTCCGAAAGGAGCCGGAAGGCTTCTTTACCCGCATTTTACGCTCCCTGGTAAGCCACCGCAGCGCGCTGAAAAAGAAGCTGGCGCTGATGGATAAGGCAGACCGGGACTATAAGATACTCGACATAAGGCAAAAGACCATCAAGATACTTACGAACGCCTTCTACGGGTATACCGGCTGGGCGCAGGCCAAGTGGTACCGGCGGGAATGTGCGGAGGCTACGTCGGCATGGGGCCGGTATTTCATCAAGAAGGCCAACGACATCGCGCAGGCCATGGGCCTCGAGGTCCTGTACGGCGATACGGACTCGCTCTTCGTCACGCTCAAGGACGGAGGGAGGCTCTCAACGGTCACGGGCAACTTCATCCGGAAAGTAAAGGAAGAGCTACCTCTGGACATGGACGTCGATAACATTTACCGCTCCATCTTCTTTACCGAATCCAAGAAACGCTATGCGGGCCTGACCAGCAAAGGC
Source organism: Methanocella sp. (assembly GCF_035506375.1). Lineage (NCBI taxonomy): Archaea > Methanobacteriati > Methanobacteriota > Methanomicrobia > Methanocellales > Methanocellaceae > Methanocella > Methanocella sp. The sequence goes on along the minus strand of NZ_DATJPM010000043.1, from coordinate 3,386 downwards.
GAGATCGTCGTCCGGGGCCTGGAAGTGCGCCGTGGCGACTGGTGCGAGCTGGCGAAGGAATTACAGTCCGAGGTCATCCGCATCATCCTCGAGGAGGAGGACCCGGACAAGGCCGTGAAGTTCGTCAAGGATACGATCAGCGAGGTCAAGGAAGGCAGGGTGCCGCTGGATAAGCTCATCATCCATAAGACGTTGACGAAGGGCGTGGAGAGCTACGAGAGCGCCCAGGCGCACGTGAAGGCAGCCGAGCGGGCGCGGGAGATGGACATGTCCGCCTCCGTAGGCAGCAAGATCAGCTATGTTATCGTCAAAGGCCCCGGCGGCACGCTGAGCGAGCGTGCATACCCCGTGGACATGTTCAGCAAGTTCAAGGACGGGAAGCTGTATGCGAAGGATAAGACCTATGAGCTCGATGCCGAGTATTACGTCGATAAGCAGCTTATACCCACGGCGCTGCGCATCCTGGGCTACTTCGGGCACACAGAGGACGAGCTAAAGGGCAAGGGCGTGCAGGGTACGCTTGCCCGGTTCTTCTAAGACATGCAGTGTTATATATTCCTTTATGTCAGTGCTTAAGCTGCCCCCTGGTTTTGTAGGTTAGATAAAAAGACAATAAAATCTGAAGTATGTCGGTAATCTCGTCGGACTCATTTTTCTATTCATGACAGAATACGCTAATTAACATGCTTAAGCCTTCAGACATAGTGGAAGCAATAAGAAAAAAGTGGGACATGGGCCAGAAGCATACCCAGTCCAATAGCATAACCAACGCACTCGTCATCCGCGACGGAGAGCTGACGCTGGTAACGCTGCGTAATGGCGAGATACCGGCCAGGGATAATTACGGGTACGGCCTCTATTACCATGACTGCCGGTATTTGAGTAAATTCCATATACGGCTGATGGAAAGCCCCGTGACGGAGCTATTATCCAGTGACGAACAGGGTTCCCAATCGGTAATGGTGGGCACGAATAGCAAGTTCAAGGACTGCAGTGGCAACATGGTCGAAAAGGAGACGATGATGGGCACGTACGTGGTCAAAATCTGCCCCGGCCTCATGCAGCAAAGTCTTACATTTAGTAACTTTAATACTTTTACCGTCACGCAGAACCTGACCATAGAGTTCGACGCCGATTTCGCCGATATGTTCACTATCCGGGGCCTTGTCCCGCCGGCCCATGGTAAAAAAATGCCAATCGAATACGACAATAACAGGCTTTGCCTTTCCTACCAGGGCGAGGACGGGCATATCCGCAGGACGATAATAACGTTCTACCCCGCCCCAAAAAGCATGGAGGGAGGAAAGTGTCATTTCGAGCTAAGAATTGAGCCGCAGGGATCCAGTTCGGTGAAGACGGACATCGCCGTCCAGGACGTCGGGGAAAGGAAGATGCCCAAAACAAATATCGGGAACATAATGAAAGGGGCCACCGGGTCTTGCACCTCGACATTCGAGTGTTGTACCGACACTCTGACCAGCAATAATATTTTTAATAGTGTTATAGAGCGTTCGCTCTGCGACCTTAACATGATGCGCATGAGCCTGGAGGGGGAAGTATTCCACTCGGCAGGGGTGCCCTGGTACGACAGCCTGTTCGGGAGAGACAGCATCATCTCGGCGCTTCAGCTACTTCCGTTCGGGCCCGACCTGGCAAGGAGCACGCTCCTGGCGCTCGCGAAATACCAGGGCAGGGAGTTCGATGACTGGCGGGATGAGGAGCCGGGAAAGATCCTCCACGAGCTCAGGCTCGGCGAGCTTGCCAACCTGAACCATATCCCTCAGACGCCATATTATGGCACCGTCGACGCAACGCCCCTTTTCCTCATCCTCCTGTCGGAATACGTAAACTGGACCGGGGATACGGGGCTACTCAAGGCCCTGGAGGGAAATGTGGACGCGGCCCTGAAGTGGATAGATGACTACGCCGACATAGGAAAAAGGGGCTTTACTTCATATGCGGTAAGATCCAGAAAGGGGATATTTAACCAGGGGTGGAAGGACTCGTTCGACGCGGTCGGCCATTCCGACGGCTCGCTCGCGAAAAAGCCGGTGGCAATGGCAGAGGTACAAGGCTACGTGTACCTGGCTAAAAAAAGCCTGGCACCGCTATTCCAGGTGCTCGGCCGGGACGGTGAAGGCAAGCGGCTTGAAAACGAGGCAAAGGCGCTGAAAGAAAGGTTCAACCGCAAATTCTGGATGGAGAATAAAAAATATTTCGCGGAGGCGCTGGACGCGGACGGCCCCTGCGATGTTGTGGCATCGAACCCGGGGCACTGCCTGTGGGCCGGGATCATCGACGATAAGTATGCAGGATATCTGGTCGACGGGCTTTTCAGGGAAGATATGTTTACCGGATGGGGCATACGGACGCTGTCTTCGGAAGAGCGCCGTTACAATCCGCTCGGCTACCACAATGGCACCGTCTGGCCGCACGACAATTCGATCATCGCCGCAGGCCTTAAAAAATGCGGATTTATTAACGAGATGTCAAAGCTGTTCACGTGTATTTATGAGGCGGCGAGGACGTTCGAGAACTTCAGGCTTCCCGAATGTTTCTGCGGGCTGCCGCGCTCCATGTACCGCGTTCCCGTGAAGTACCCGGTGGCTTGCAGCCCCCAGGCGTGGTCTTCAGGCGCGATGCCCTTCATGTTTACCTCTTGCCTGGGACTGTCCCCGGACGCCCTGCGTAAGCGGCTGGTCATCAGCAAGCCGTACCTGCCGCCCTGGCTGGATCGCGCTCAGTTAAATAAACTGAGCGTCGGAGGCACGCTGATTGACCTCGACTTCAGGCGAATCGGGGATAAGACTCAGGTCGACACGCCTAAGAAGAAGGGAGACATAAGCGTATTTGTTGAGTATTAGGCTCTAATGGGCGACCCGTTGTTACAGCCCGGTAGCCAGGCAGGTCTACATCTTAAGCACAGTAGTTACGTGTTTGTTTAGTGGTCCTTTGCCTTTTTTTCCACTTTCGTACTGCCCGTCGGTTTTTCAACACGAAAACACGAATTCTTTTATATCCCACGTAAGGGCACAAAAATCACTAAGGCCCATGCCTGGCGCTTAAAACACGAAACAACCTCTCCAATGGCACTAAAACACTAAATGATTGAAACACGAGAACGGCATGACCCTTATACTTTATTTTATATGCTTTCTCTAGTGTTTCAATTAATTTAGTGAGGTCCGTGCATTTGGGAAGTTGTTTAGTGTTTTGACGTGAAAGCATCCACTTTAGTGTGGTTCGTGCTCCTTACTTGGGATAAAAAAAAATAATTCGTGTTTTTGTGTTGAAAAACCTGGGGCGCTCGCTCCACAGGAAACATGGTGCAGGATAAGGCGTTTATAACCGCTATTTAATAAATCGCTCAAGTGTAGAATCCTTTT
>NZ_DATJPM010000042.1 GCF_035506375.1 Methanocella sp. | reverse complement strand
CGTTGCAGTCACCGGCGCCCAGAAGTGCCTGGGGGCCCCGTCGGGCCTGGCATCGGTCAGCGTCAGCCAGAAGGCATGGGACTCGATGGTCAAGAGCCCCCCCTATTATATGGATTTGAAGAAATACAAGAAGTCGGCAGAGGCGGAGAGGTCCGAGACCCCGTACACGCCGGCTATCACGCTATTCTACGGCATGACGGAAGCCATGCGCATGATCAAGGAAGAGACCATCGAGAAGCGCATTGCCCGCCACCGGAAGGGCGCAGAAGCCATCAGGGCCGGAGCGAAGGCGCTGGGCCTTGAGCTGTACCCGGTGACGGACAAGCACACCGTGCTTTCGAACACCGTGACGGCCATTAAGCTGCCGGCCGGCGTGGGGGATAAGGACCTCCGGAGCCCAATGAAGGCCAACGATGGCGTGGCCATCGCGGGAGGCCAGGACCGCCTGAAGGGCAAGATCTTCCGCATACCATCCATGAACGCCTTCACCGAGGCGGACCTCGTCCGGACTTTCGACTCGCTCGAGAAGACGCTGATCGCGTTAAAAGCGCTCGACCAGGGCAAAAAGAACGCCGGCGTCGACGCTTTAAGAAAGGTATATAACAGTTAATGGGCGTATTGAGGATTTAATGGTAAAGATCGGGATAGCGGACACGACGTTCGCCCGCTTCGACATGGGCAAGGCGGCCATCGACGAGCTCAAGCGCAACTGCTCGGCGCAGATCGTGCGCTACACGGTGCCGGGCATCAAAGACCTGCCGGTGGCGTGTAAGAAGCTCTTCGACGAGCAGCACTGTGATATCGTCATGGCCCTGGGCATGCCCGGCAGCAAGCCCGTCGACAAGACCTGCGCCCACGAGGCCAGCCTGGGCATTATTTACTGTCAGCTCATGGAGGGCAAGCACATCATCGAGGTGTTCGTCCACGAGGACGAGGCCGCGGGCCCCGCAGAGCTCGCCGCTCTCATGGATAAGCGGGCCCGGGAGCACGCGCTCAACGTCGTCAAGCTCATGTTCAAGCCTAAATTACTGGAAAAAGAGGCGGGCACCGGCCAGAGACAGGGATATGAAGACGTGGGCCCGGCCCGCATTTAATCGTTATACAGGTAATGGTTTATATGGCAGATAATAAGGAGATCAACATAGGGTTCGTGGTCGCGGAGTTCAACCGCGACCTCACCTGGCAGATGGAGTTACTGGGTAAGGAACATGCCGCCTTTTTAGGCGCGAAGGTCACGAAGACTATCTACGTTCCGGGCGTTTATGACATGCCCCTCGCCGTAAAAAAGATGGCGGAGGACAAGTCCCTGGACGCGGTCGTCACTATCGGCAGCGTCATCGAGGGCGCTACCGACCATGACCAGGTCGTCGTGGCCCAGGCCACCCGTAAGATCACGGACCTTGCGCTTGAATACAACAAGCCCATAACGCTGGGCATCGCCGGGCCGGGCATGACCCGCCTGGAGGCCAGCGAGCGCATCGACTACTCCAAGAGGGCCGTCGAAGCCGCCGTAAAGATGGTACGCAGGCTTAAGGAATACAAGCAATAACTTTTTCTTTTGACCTTTATGTCATCCAGACTGGACCAGGTGGAAGAGTCCGCGACGCTTCGTTTGGCCGACATGACGAATGAGCTGAAGAGGCAGGGCAGGGATATCCTGAGCTTCAACCTGGGCGAGCCGGACTTCAACACGCCCTCGAATATCATAGAAGCGGCGGAAAAGGCCATGAAAACCGGGAAAACGCACTATGCCCCCGCCGCCGGAATACCCGAGCTGAGGGACGCAATCGCGGCGAAGCTGAAGAGCGAGAACACGCTCGACGTATCGGGCAAGAACGTGCTCGTGACGCCCGGGGCAAAGCAGGCAGTCTTTTACACCACGTTCAGCCTGCTCGAAGAGGGCGACGAGGCGATCGTCTTCGACCCTGGCTGGGTTTCTTATGACGCCTGCGTGAAAATGAGCGGCGGCAGGACGGTCTGGGTCAAGTCGAACGATGACGGCTCTCTGCCGGAGGGCCTCCCGAAGTACGTGAATAAGCGCACCAGGCTCATAATAATTAACAGCCCGAATAACCCGTCCGGCGCTGTCCTTGATAAAAAAGACCTCCGGCTAGTCGCCGACCTGGCAAAAGACCACGGCTTATTCATCCTGTCCGACGAGATCTACGAGAAGATCGTCTATGACGTGAAGCCTGTCAGCATCGGCTCGATGATACCGGACAGGACTATCACGATAAACGGCTTCTCAAAAGCTTATGCCATGGCCGGGTGGCGCATCGGGTATGCCGCAGCGCCGAAGGCCATATTCCAGAACATGCTCAAGGTCCAGCAGCACACGGCCACTAGCCCGACCACATTTGTACAGTACGGGGCATTGGCCGCGATAACTGGCCCGCAGGACAGCGTCGAAAGCATGTGCCGCCAGTTCAGGGAACGGCGGGACGTCGTCGTTAAGGGATTATGTGACATTGGCCTGCCGTGCGAGATGCCCCGGGGCGCCTTCTATGCCTGGCCGAAGGTCGAGGGAAGCTCCGAGAAGTGGGCCGAGAAGTTCCTGGAGGCGGGCGTCGGGCTGACGCCCGGGTCCGCGTTCGGCCCCCACAGCGACGACCATATCCGCATGTCCTACGCGTCGTCCATGTCTGACATTAAGAAAGGCCTTGAGCGTATGGCGACCGTGACCGGGGGTATGGAAGGATGGACGAAAAAGCAAAAACAAAAATAATTTCGGATAGGCTGATAAAACACTATGGAATTTATAAGGGGAGCAAAGGCACCCCATTCGCTGTCCTTATTAATACTATTCTATCTCAAAACACGACCGACCGCAACTCGTCGGTCGCCTTCGAGCGTCTCTTTTCCGTTTATGATACCCCCGAAAAACTGGCGAATGCCCCTGAAGAGAAGATCGCCGAGCTCATTAAGATAGGCGGTCTTTATACGATCAAGGCTCAGCGGATCAAGGAAATATCCCGGCTTATCCTCGATGAATATGGAGGTGACATAGACTTCGTCTGCACCGCAAACCCGGAAGCCGCCCGGAAGGAGCTCCTGAGTATCGAGGGCGTCGGCCCGAAAACGGCAGACTGCGTGCTGCTATTCGCCTGCGGCAGCGATGTCATACCCGTTGACACGCACATCTTCCGGATCACAAAAAGGCTCGGCATTGTGCCTGAGAAAGCTGACCATGAGCAAGTACATAAAGTCCTAATGGATATCGTGCCGGCCGGAAAGCGAGGCTCCGTACACGTCGGCCTCATCCGTTTCGGCAGAGAAATATGCAAGGCGCATAGCCCGAAGCACGACCGGTGCTTCCTTATTGACGTATGCGACTATGCGAAAAAAATTGGCATTTATAAAGGTAAGGCTTCTAAGTAAACCGATATTATGAATTATATTGATCGCCTCTAAGTCTCTGTATCCTCCATATCTCATCGACGATCTATCTAAATAATTATTAATAAATCTCTGTGATCTCCAGTAGTTCCGTGTTTGTTATGTAGTCGTTTGTCCTTTGTTCGTGTGGTTCGCTGATTTGTCCGGTTTTTCAACACTAAAACACGAATTATTTTTTTAGTCCCACGTAAGGGGCACGAACCACACTAAAGTAGATGCTTTCACGTCAAAACACTAAACAACCTCCCAAATGCACGGACCTCACTAAATTAATAGAAACACTAGAAAAAGCATATAAAATAAAGCATAAGGGTCATGCCGTCCTCGTGGTTCAATCCTTTAGTGTTTTCGTGCCATTGGAGAGGTTGTTTCGTGTTTTAAGCGCCAGGCAT
>NZ_DATJPM010000041.1 GCF_035506375.1 Methanocella sp. | reverse complement strand
AAGGGCGGGTTATCGAAGGCATCGAATGCACCTGCGCCAGGCCTGGAAAAGGGTACGAGCCTGGGCAAGGGCTACTGAGCAGAGCAGATGAACGAATGAACATTCGGTGCGCGGCCCGCCCGTAAAACTAATAACTACACCATGACTGCCCGGGCGGGCCGCACCAAAAAACGATCCGGTTAAGCTATTCTAAGCATAATAAAAAGCTCTAAAACTTTTTCAGCCACAAAGCGCCTCAAACTGGCCTAAAGTGACTCTAAGACTTATTAATTTAAATTGCGTATTATTCTAAGCACAGCTAGAACAGATAGATTAGCCCCCGCCTGGCTGCAGGGGGCCGATCACGGAAAACAAGCTTATTTCACCACGTTCATCTGACAGCTCGATACAAGCGCAGTGGCCGTATCGCCTGCGTTCTCCAGCGGGAATGCGCGGTCATCGATGTTATCGATAAGGTCGTGGAGCGAAACTTCCCGGCCCTTATACATGCAGGACTTCTGCGTACCCTTCGGATAGATATCCGCCAGGTCAGCCTTCGTCTTGATCGGGAATTTCACCCCGGCAGCGCGCAGTTGTTCTACGATGTCCGATTTGAGCCTGTCCAGAGCCTCGATATCCTTTGGCGCCGGCTCCTCGCCCATAATCATTGTACTCTTTTCAGCCATAAGATCACCACATTACAATATGTTATATTATTATAAAATTATAATATTTTACCGTTTTCCATGGCCCGAGCGATTATAAAATGTGTGTTTTGGGGATATATGGCATGAGCCGCTGGCCTAATCCATATTTTCAGGACGGGATTTCATGTACTCCCGCAGGACGGTGGTGGCATAGCATCCCCGGGGCAGAAAAAATTTAAATCTGGCTATGCCGGTGCCTGCGCTTATCGACGGGTTTACCCGCAACCGGATCTCTCTCCGTAGCCCCGACGACGCGAGCTCGGGCATGGCCGCCATTCGGAAATCTTCAGTACTGATGCCTTCTTCTTCAAGCACCTGCCGCTCTGCTTCGCCAGTACTGCCGGCATCCAGCCCCGAGTCACTTCCAATGAGCGGAAGCGTCACATATGCCCGGTTTCGCTTGATTAAAAATTTAATGTCGGGCATATTCTTCTTCGTCACCGTCTCCAGTTTCGACGCGTCCGGCTCCCCGTGCGCATCTGTAAAACATACGACATCGCCTTCGAGAGGCTCCTTCAGCGGGAGCCCGTCCAGAAGCCGGCGGCTGAGTAATTTATTAAAGAGATAGGACTGGTAAGCGTGCACGAATAGCCGCAGGAGGTTAGGGGATAATGACTGAAATGCGCCGGCGTAGTCGCCGGGATGCTCTATGAGGTGGTGCATCATGGCGCGCTCATACCGGAGGTTCAAAGGAAACTGCCTTATGCCTTCCCGAAAGTCGCGGGTCTCCATGACGAGGTCACGGACTTTCCGGTTTTCTTCGGATTCGCCCGGGAACGACTTCGCGATATAGTCCATAGCGGCGCCCTCGATGTCACCCCGTAGTAGCTTTTTCCCGACGAGATGCGTGATGGGGCGGACTATGCCGAAGCGCTGGTACCCGAAGAAGTTCGGGACGCCCCCCGATTTTACAATACTGGCGTCGATGGATTTCAGGCGGGCTTCGCATTCGGCTTCCGGCAAAGCGATGTTCCTGACGGTGATGTCAAAGTCGTTCCCTCGGAGGTCGCCCAGCCCGATGCCCTTGTTCGCGCGCCCGAGGGACTCCAGGATGGCCCGCTGTAAGTTCACGCGGGCAAGCTGCTCTTCCGTGACGCCCCGGATGCTCATTAATTGTGACGTTACGGCCCGCTTATCCTTTGTGCCGGCGATGCCGATACGCTCCCCGCCGATCCCAAGCTGCCGGGACAGGTCGCGGATCAGGTGGTGCGATTCCCAGTTCTCCTTCACGAGCCGCACGATCAGATAATCGCCCGACGTACCGTACTTGAAGTCAGAAACTTCGCTGACTTTAAAATCTCCTGGCTCGACGCGCAGGTCTCCGCCGACGCCGTCCTCGTCGGTGAGCCAGGCGTCGATGCCCATCAGCCGTTCCAGCCCATACGAAGTTGGTTTAACCATACAGATCACCCGTGGCTCACCACGGAGACACGGAGGCACCACGGAGACACAGCGCTTTTTATTCACCACGGCGACACGGCGAACACGGCGCTTTTTAGTTCCTGAAGGGGGCTGATGCCCCCTCGGAGACCCCCTCCTCTCTTTAATATCCTGAAGAGGGGCTGACGCCGCGCGGAGCGCTCTTGCTTACCCCTCGGGATCCCCATTTTACTTATTAAAACTATGGAAACCGTGTCGCCGTGCATCCGCCGTGTCGAATTTTAAAGAGCGCCGTGTTCGCCGTGTCGCCGTGGTGAATAATTAACCGTGTCCTCCGTGGTGCCTCCGTGTCGCCGTGGTGAACAAAGCGCCGTGTTCGCCGTGGTGCGCTTCATGATAGTTATGCGTGGTATGAGTCAAACTTGTCCTTTTCCACCGCTTCGCCCGGCTTCTGGAAATTGATCACGGGCAAGGGCGCGGCCGGGGGCAGGCAGAGGCTCTGGGACAGGAGCATGGCCAGCGGGATGATCCGGGCCATCATGTTATTCGAGACCTCGTTCTGGATGGCGATGTCCGGCTTCCCCTGCTCCCAGTCCTTGAGCGTTTTATCGGCGTGGGGGCTTGCGTAGTCGCAGTAGCCCTCGAACCGGATGAAGCCGATAGAGGGATTGATATAATTAATGGTGACGCCGTACTCGATGCGCAGCACCTTTTCCGGGGCCACGGGAACCTTGACCACCGACAGGTTCCGGAGGTTGATGTCATAGTTCACGTTGATGTTCCGGTATTTCTGGAGCTCTTCCAGGGGAACGTGCCTGGCAGACTCGACCTTATTAATGACAAATCCAACGATCATGCTGATCCCTTACATGAGTTTCAAGTGTCCGACTATCTTATCCAGTACCATGGCGTCGGCCGGGCCCATGCCCAGCGACGTGATGGTGCCAGGAGGTACGGTGGTCAGGCCGGCGTCCTGGATGAGCGCCGTGGGTATATCCATCCGGCGGGCCTCTTCCTTATACTTAAAGAGGTCCTCCAGCTTATCGACCTTGAGGACGATCTTCTTCATGCCCTCGCGCTTCCAGGCCTCCTGGACCGCGGGCTTCGCCCACTCGTACGCGGCCAGGGACGCGTGGGCCACCTGGACCGCCATTTTACCTTTGGGGAGCTTCAAGTCGTCCCGGACAAGTATGCACTGCTTATACTCGGTCATCCTGATTACCGTGATGATTAAATGTTTTATTATGAGAGCTATTAATTTATGGCTTACTATATCCACTTTGTCATGAAATTTTTATCGAGGCCTTCAAAAAATAATACGTTGCTCAATGACTTTTTAGCCACAAAATGACGCAAAGCCGGCTCAAAGATACTCTAAAAAATTTAATAATATTTGGTGCGTTGAATATTGATAGGTCATTGTTTAGAAAGTAGTCTTATTTTTATTGTTTGCGTAATAGCCAAATTTATCGATAGTTTCCGATTATCTTTTTCAATTTTTATGCTTTGTTGAATATGCCTTTTTAAGTCTCGGAGTGTACTGAGGCACTATTTTTCACCACAAAGGCACGAAGAGCACGGAGGCCCACAAAGACTTTTTTATAATTAAGTTACAAAGGACACAGAGCCGCTTTTTGAACTTCTAAGATACAAAGGATTATGAAGGCATAGGGGTAAAAAGTGCCCTTGTTCATTCCACTGTGTCTTTGTATCCTTCGTGCCCTGATCGCCGATGAACCGGCTTTGTGTACTTTGTAACTTAATCTAAAAAAAGACTTTTTGGGCCTCCGTGCTCTTCGTGCCTTTGTGGTGAAAAATAGTGCCCTCCGTGCCCTTAAAAAGCTTAAAATACCGGAGTAATTCAACACAGCAAATATTTTTAAAAATTAACTAGCTTAGTAATCGTTTACTAATTAACAAAACTTGACTTATTCAACACAGCAAATATATTGAAATATCTTAGAGTCGTTTCAGGCCCGCTTAGTGTAGCTTCGTGGATGAAAATTTTTAAGCGTTTTTATTATGCTTAGTGGGGCTTAAGCTAAAGCCAAAAAAGATAAACTTTAAATGTAATAGAGAATGCTTAACGTATCACGCTTTAAGGTAGTCTACAAATGGAATTTGATGTAGTGGTCGTAGGCGCGGGCCCCGCGGGCTCGATGGCCGCAAAGTACGCCGCGAAGAACGGCGCCAGGACACTGCTCATCGAGGAGCATGCCGTGATAGGCTCTCCTGTCTCTTGCACCGGCCACATCAGCGTCAAGGCACTTAAGGAATGCGAGCTGCCCGAGGGCAATTTTATTAACAAGCGTATCCGGGGAGCTTTCGTCTATGCGCCCGATAATCGCTCTATACCCATCGATGGTAAGCGCACCATGACCTACGTCGTCGAGCGCAAGATCATGGACCGCGAAATGGCTAAAGCAGCTACGAAGGCGGGCGCCGACGTGTGGCTTGATACGGCCGTGCGCTCGGTTAAAAAAGTGCCCGGAGGCGTAGTGCTGGAAGCGGTCAGCGACGGTAAAAAGACGGAGATACCGGCGAGGGTCGTCATCGGCGCGGATGGAGTTAAAAGCCGCATCGCGAAGAGCGTCGGGCTGGGCCATATCCCCCATGTCTGTACGGGCATCCAGGTTGAAGCCGACTATGAGCCCCGGGATGAGGAGTTCGTCGAGATATTTTTGGGACATTATTACGTGCCAAAATATTTCGCCTGGGCGGTGCCCACGTCAGGCGAATGCTGCCGAATCGGCCTGAACGCGGACAGCGACGCGCACGTTTATCTCGACCGGCTGTTGAGCGAGCACGAGGTCGTCTCGAAGAAGGCCCGTGGGGCTGTCGACCTCATCATGGGCGGCATACCCGTAGGAACGCTCAAGAGCACAGTGACCGACGGCGTCCTCATCGTAGGGGACGCGGCAGGACACGTGAAGCCCGTATCCTATGGCGGCATCTACATGGGCACACGGTGCGCCAAAATTGCCGGAGAAGTGGCCGCGAAGGCCGCCCTGGAAGGCGACGTCCGGGCGGCCCGGCTCAGGGAATACGAGCGCCGCTGGCGCGGCGAGTTCGGCAACGAGCTCATGTTCGGGCTCAAGTTCAGGCAGATCTTCGGCAGGATGACGGACGAGGACCTGAACGAGGCCATCGCGGCCCTGGACGACCCCGATATTCTGAACATGATCACGCAGTACGGCGACATTGACCGCCCCTCCGTCCTCGCCCGGCAATTCCTGGGCCTGTCGACCAGGGAGCGCGTCTGGCGCTTCGTCAAGCTGTTCGCCCGGGTGTTCATTTAGGTATGGCGTATGACCCTGTTTTTATCGTTCTTCTTATCGTCGGCCTTATTTTAGTATTTCTAGTAATCTTTACCGTTATAACGTATATACTCCTGAAGATGGCCGTGAACCTGCGGCGCATCCAGAAAAAGTAGGGAATTACTATGGCGAACGTCCATTATACAAAGGACCTCCGGGAATTATTCCTAAAAGTGCCCGCCCTGAAACAGCGCATCGAGTATACCCTCTGGTTTTTCCCCGAGGTCACGGACATCAGGTTCGGCCGGGCATCCCGGAGCGCCTACTATGACGGCGGCACCGGCACCGTACGCTTAACGCGCAGCAGCAGCAACTACGTCATCGGCCACGAGGTCACCCATTTCCTGCAGGACGAGGCGCATTTCAACGGGAAGACGCTGCCAAAAGGCGAGAGGCAGTGCGACCTCTTCGTCTTCGCCCGCAGCCCGGCGCTGGTCGCCGACTTCTGGAAGGCGAAGGATAATTCCTACATCGGGTGGTCGCTGGACGTCGGCCAGCTTACGCGGGTTTATTCCCGTGAAGAAGGGCAGCAGATGATCTATGAGGTATGTAAAGAGGCCGTGGCCATGTATAACCGGGGGCCATGCCACTATATTAGCTGGGCGGAGAAGCGCATCAACGAGAATATAGCTCTGCGAAAAAAAGGGAAAAATACCTTATTCGATCAATAAGCCCGGAACCACAGGCCGCCGCTCCCGTCACTGCCTCTCGCATATGCGATGACCGGGTCCGTACTATTGGCCGGTATTTCGAATAGTACCCAGCCCTCGCGGGTTTCCCCCTTCATTAATCCGCCCTGTATCGTGGGGTTAAACAGGATAACGGGCGTGGCGTTTGTAAAGTTGCCTTCGGACAGGATGACAAAGTTCAGGTTGCTGATCGAATAGGTCTCGTTAGGCGTGAAATTGACCAGGTCCGCCCTGAATTCGGCGAACAAAAACTCGTTCCCCCGCCCGGGGACCTGGGGCAGGCCACTATAATTGTCAAGCATTTTCGTCGCCATGTCGCCCCGGGTCACGTTCTCCAGCACCATCGTCAGCGTGAGCTGAGACCCGTCCTCCATTTTTTGCCTGCTGTTACCCGTGACGGCCTGCCCTATGGGCGCCGGATTAGAGCTGGAATGGCCGATCTCCGCCGCGCTCGAAGACGGGGCAGGCGTCGGCGTTATCGTCGCCGGGCTCGAGTCGGTACAACCGCTAAAAGATAATACGATGATCGTTATACACAATATGGCTAATAGCCCGAAACGCCTCAAAGATAACCACCGTATGACTTTTATGCGATAATGTATAAAAACAAATCGTTCGGCCATGGATAAGCCTTAAATATCAAATCGTCTATCAGTGAGTCCATTATAAGAGGAGTCCGGGGACAGGGAGCCCGCTCAGAGGATGCGGTCATGAACTTTTTCATCACGCTGACGACGGCCTGTGATCTTCAGTGCCGCTACTGCTATGGCGAGTGCTGCGACGACTTCGACGAGTCTGGCGACCACGAGGACATCGATTATTCTTTGCCCCGGGACCTGGGCTGCGAGTCGGCGGCCCTGAAGTCCTTTATCGAAAAAGACCCTGATGCCACACTCATCTTTTACGGCGGTGAGCCGCTCCTGAATATTAAAAAGATGTACGAGCTCATGGATACGCTGCCCGCCAGGCGCTTCATGCTCCACACCAATGGGACGATGCTACACAAGGTAAAGCCGGAGTACCTGAACCGTCTTCACACGATATCGATCTCCCTCGACGGCGACGAGGCCCTAACAGACTACGATCGGGGCGAGGGCGTCTACCAGAAGATCATGGCCAACGCCCGGCTTATTCGCAAGAATGGCTTTAAAGGCGAGACCATCGCCAGGATGACTGTGACCGAGGACTGCGACATCTACAGCCAGGCCTTATACTTGTTGAATAATCCTGATTTTTGTTTTGACAGTGTCCACTGGCAGCTGAATGCGCTTTTCTGGAAGAACGACTACCAGCGCCGCCACTTCGCGCAGTGGGCTAAGGATAGCTATAACCCTGGCATCGACCTTCTCATTAAAGAATGGGTCCGCGTAATGAGGGAAGAGGGTAAAGTCCTGAGAATGTACCCGTTCATGTCCGTCATGCGCTCGATGCTGCTCCATGAAAAAACGCTTCTCCGCTGCGGCGCCGGCTGGGCGGAGTTCAACATCCAGACCGATGGGAAGATATCGCCATGCCCCGTAATGTCAGGTATGAAAGCTTATTATGCGGGCGACATCGCCTCGGACCATCCGTTGAAATTAAAGCAGACGCTCATTTCCGGCCCCTGTAAAGGCTGCGACATCCTGAACATCTGCGGTGGCCGCTGCCTCTATGCGAACGTGACCGTGAAGTGGGGAGACGCGGGATTCAAAGAAGTCTGTGCCACGATCAAGAACATGGTCAGCGGGCTCCTGGCCGTGCTGCCGGAGATCAGGCAGCTCATCAAAGAAGGAAAGATCAGCCTGCGGGACTTCGAGCACACGAAGTTCAACAGCTGCGAGATCATTCCCTGATAAGCGGCGCACCACAGTCGTAGCACTTAGCATCGTGCAGGCACAGGCGCCCGCCGCACGAGGGACACGTCCATGCCTCCCGGAGCTCTTCGAGCCAGGCATCCGGGCCGACCTGCTGGATCCTTTCAAGGTTCTTGATCAGGCTCGTATTGTATTTTTTATTGTATTTTCTATCCAGCTTTTTTAAATTGTCACAGGGGAATATCTCACACTCAAAACAAAACTTGACAGTGCTGTTCTTATCCTGGATACAGGCTTTCATTAAGAAGGCGCAGTTCTTATTCTGTATCCTGCACCCCTGACAGCCTTTCTTAAGGCCTTTTTCCCTCGACAGATATAGCCGGCAATAGCCGCAGTAAATGCCGCATGGGGCGGCCATATTATATTTTACGGAAAAACTATCATATCGCTTCTCAGGCATCCGCCGACCACTAATTCTACTCTGCACGTGCTCCCATATAAGATTAGTGAATAGCTCAATTATTATTGATAGCCGGTAAATTCTTCGAGCTTAATCCGGTCTTCCCGTAAATTCAGCCCTTCCAGCGCCTTTTTCATCGCCTGGTTCAGGCTTGGAGGCCCGCAAATATAAAACACACGCTCTTTATAGTCAGGTATCTGCGCTTTTATCATATCGGCGTCGATATGCCCCTTTAGCCCTTTCCATTCCGGCTCCCGCGTAAGCACGTTCTTGATGACGATATTCGGGTTCATCTTCTGAATTTCATCGAGCTCATCCTTGAAAACGATCTCGTTCTCCGTCTTGTTCGAGTAGAGCATGACGATGCTTGTCGGGAGCTTCTTATCCGTGCAGTACCGGCAAATGCTCATTAAAGGCGTGATCCCGATCCCGCCCGTCAGGGCCCCAATCTTTTCGTTTTCACCGCCCAGTGTGAACTCGCCGAAGGGGGCGTTGATCTTGGCCCAGTCGCCGGGCTTCATCTTATCCAGGGCCTGCGAATACTGGCTATCCGTTATCTTCTTCGTGAATTCGATGTAATTCTCCGTCGGGCTGCTGGAGATCGTAAAGTGGTGCAGCTTTTGCACGCCCTCGATGCGGATGTTGATGTACATCCACTGGCCCGCCTTATACTGGAAGCCTTCCGGCTTCGGAAAGCGGAAACTCTTCACGTCCTTCGTGCGTGGGACGACTTCCGATACGGCCGTCTCCCAGACCATTGGCCTGCCGGCCTGCTCGTGTGCAACTTCAAAGATCATACGGCCTCCGTGGAGCTACGTTCTTATGAAATATGGATATATTTTGTCGGCAGCCGGATAAACTTAATCCGGAAAAAGCGGGACGCACTCATGTTTTTTTCTTCCGCCATTTCGCCACTTTGGCGAGCAGGTCGACGGGCTTTTCCGTCGTCGTCGACAAGTGCCCTGCATAGACCAGGCCGGACGACCCGTCCAGCGTGATCTCGTCGCCCTCATGGAGCATGGCCTTCCCGATGTTTATCCTGTGGCGAGCCAGGTCGATGGAAAGGTCCGCACAGTTCACGACGCATACCTTTCCCATCTGGCGGGCCACGACAGCCGCGTGGGACGTCCTGGCGCCACGGGCCGTCAGCAAGCCGCCCGCGGCCTTGATGCCCGCGATGTCGTCGGGAGATGCAGTCTCCCGCACCAGGATGACGGGCGATCTTGCCGAATCTTCCTCTGCCCGCTCGCACGTCAGCGCGATCCTGCCTGCGGCCACGCCAACCGATGCCGAGATGCCCGCGCCGAGGGGCTCACCGGACGCGTTTAATCGCTGGATGATGATCGAGTCGATATCCACGCCCTCCAGCAGCCTCAGAGCCACTTTCGGCGTGATCAGGCCCTCGTCCACCATCTCCACAGCGATCCGGAGCGCCGCGTATGGGCTGCGTTTTCCCGAGCGGCTCTGCAGGATGAACAGCCGGGCCTCCTGGACCGTGAACTCGATGTCCTGCATATCCTTGAAGTACTGCTCGAGCCGCGTTGCCACGGCCTGGAGGTCACGGTACGCCTCGGGCATGAGATGGGCCATCTCCTTCTGCGTGGACGCCCCCTGGCTGCCCGAGACGACGTCCTCGCCCTGGGCGCCGAGCTTATAGTCCACGACGAGCTCCTTGCCGCCAGTCCACGGGTTCCGTGAAAAAGCGACGCCGGCGCCCGAGAACCGGCCCATGTTCCCGAAGACCATGGCCTGGACGGTCACCGCAGTCCCGCGGGCGGCCCCGACGAGGTTCAGGCGCCGAAAATTCGCGGCGCGGGGACTATTCCAGGAGCGCAGCACGGCGATCGAGGCCGCCCGGAGCTGGTCGTAGACGTTCTCGGGAAATTTCGGCCCCCCATTACGCTGGAGCATTGCCTCATAGCGGCCGGTGATCAGCTTCAGGCTCTTGAAGTCCAGCGCCGTCTCGTCCGTAACGCCTACGTCCTCCATTATCTCGTGCAGGATCGCCTGGAACTTACTCCCTTCGTAGCCCAGAACGATCGTCCCGAAGTTTTCCAGATAGCGGCGGTAGGTGTCCCAGGCGAACCGGGGGTTACCTGACATGTAAATAAGGCCCTGGATGATCTCGCGGTTGAGGCCGATATTCAGCATCGTGTCCATGATACCCGGCATGGAAATGGGGGCCCCAGACCGGACGGAGACGAGCAGGGGACGCCGGCCGCTCCCGAAAGTCAGGCCCGTCGCTTTTTCCAGGTGCGAGATCCCCCGCTTTAGCATCTCATCCACATAATCGGGCAGCACTTCGTTATTCCGGTAGTAGTCGTCGCAGATGGTGACCCCGAGCGCGAACCCGGGAGGCACGGGTATGCCCAGCGATGCCATTTTGACCAGGACTGCGGCCTTGTTCCCGAATTCCTGGGGTAAGGCCTCGGCCGTCGTGCCGGCCCCGAAAACGACCATGCGGGAGGTGGGCTGGAAAGCCATGTTACCGGTTTACCTCCTTGAGGACGTTGTCCCGGATGATGTAGGCAGCCTTCATGAACGAGTTCGTGGCCTCCTCGATGTTACTCGCCACCTCCAGGTAAAGCCGCAGCTCCTTGAAGTCGCCGCTGAGCTCGAAGATTGTCTTTTCCGTTTTCCGCAGCGAATCGTCGCACACGCGCTCGAAGTGCACGACGTTGTCCACGGCCTTCAGGAATTCCTGCATGTCCTCACGGTTGTTGGTCTTATGGACGTACAGGGCCGCGATGAGGGCCTTCAGGAACTCGCGGCCGCTGCTCAGCGCGATGCCGGTCATCTCGCAGAGCTCGTCGTATATGGGCCCCGAGCTCGGGTTATGGGACATGAGCGTGGTATAGAAGGACGCCTCCTCGAGGAAGTCCATGGCGTCATCCGCCGTATTGATGAGATCAGTAAAATAGGGAAACTCCTGGATCGAACGGGAAAGGTTGCGCACGCGGTTTACGAGCTCGTCGGCGTCGCGCTCCCAGACTTTTGATCTTTTCGCCTTCAGCGCAACCCCCTCCGGGCCGCCGCCTTCCCGGATGAGCTGCAGCGAGTCCAGCACCGCCGAGGCCACCTCTATGGTGTAGGAAGCGTGCTCCTCGCAGATCTCGATCACTTCCTCGTGCGTCGAACGGAAGTACCGGAGGAGCTCGGCGCGGATCTCATCCTGGAGCAGAAGCTTGGACGTATTGCTGAGCAGGCCCCGCGTCGCCGTCTTTAATACCCACCGGAGGTATTCACTCGTCTTCTCCCGGCCCATGATCTGGTAGAGCGGCTCGCCATAGCGGAGCGTGACCCGGGACGAGAGCTCGAGCGCCTCGTAGATCAGCTTTTCCCCGCCGAGCTGCAGGAAGCCGACGTGCCCGACCTCCTGGTCCGCCGCCCACTTGAGCACGGCGACCGCATCGCGGTTCGGGAGAAAATTTTTCAGCCTTTTTCGCGCCCGGTTCCAATCAATAAGGAAGACGATGCGGGACCCCAGGTAGGTCAGGAACTCCTTGAGGCGCTCCTGGTCCTTCGCGTTGAAGGTGCCGATCGACAGATGGTAGATGTCCAGCTTTTTCGCGCCCGCCGGCGTCTTCGAGAGCGTATCGGACCAGCCCACGTCGTACGTCTCGAACAGGCTCTGGAAGTACTGCAGGCGCTGCATGTGGATGTCCGTATACGTAATGGCCACGGTCTTTCCAGTGATGGAAATGACCATCACGTGGGCCTCCGTTTCGCCAATGTCGTTCTGGATCAGAAGTTTTTTCCCCGACCGTGTGGCCGTCGTGCCGAGGCCCGGGTGGTCGAATTTCAAGGGAGCCGTGCGGTTGACCCCCGCCATGAACGCCCGCACGAGCACGCGATCCTTTTCCGTTAGGAGGTAGGCGACCGCCCCATCGATCTGCTCCTGCGATATCTTCCCCTGGAGCTCGTTCAGGGCCTTGTGCATGTCCATGACGAGCAGGTGCAGGCTGTCCTCGCCTTCCCGGTTCCCGGACGCTATCCGGTCGATCGTGACCGCGGAGATGCTCCCGTCCTCGAGACGGACCTGCGGGGCGAGGGCCTTCAGGCGCGAGGAGAACTGCGGGCCGTCATCGTTGCCATCCAGGAGGAATGGCTGTAGCATGTCCTTCATGCACTTGTTCAGGGCGGAGAGAATATCCTCGGCCAGGGGGACCTGGTAGACGGAACCGGCTTTCACCGTCTCGCCGACGACGCGGTCCAGCCGGTCGTTATCGATCTCGGCCTGTTCACGCTCACTACGCAGGTCGGGGTGCCTTTCGGCCGGGTGTTCAGCGTGCTCCGCCGCAGCCTGAAGCAGGGTGAAGTAGTATTTGGCGCGCTCGTTGGCGAGTAAAGCGGCATTTACCAGCGAGGGCAGCAGTATTTCTTTTTCTCCGATCTCCTGGATGATCTCATTCTTCTCGGTCATATGGTAAACTCTATTTTATCTCCTGATGGTGTAAATAATTATTTACACCATAGAATATTGGCTGTTATATATATTCTATATATTTATTCGCCCTAGCACGTAACGTGGAGTATGGCTATAAAGCGCCTATTCTCCTTCTCGATCCGGTCTAACAGCGACGGGGTCGGCTTCATGACGGGCGAATAGCGTGATAAAAACGATTGCGCCTCGGGCGTAACCGGCAAGTCGCCGTACTGTCCGGTACCTATATAGACAACCTCCGGGTCTTCTCCGGTGACAAAGCCCAGCTCGAGCTCGGACAAGGGAGTGTGCCCGTATTCGCCCTTCAAAGCTTTCGACGCCTTTTTCTTCCGCTTTGTGACGCTTCCGTCCGTGTGGATGACCACGTCGTGCTCGTAGGTCGTGCCTTGAACATTTACCCATCCAAAGCCAGTCTTCATCCAGATTCTCCCCCATGATTCATTATTGAACCTGTAACGATAAGGATTTCCGGGCATGGGCGCGGGTGATGCAAAGTTTTAATAAAAGCATGTGATACCTTATACCACGATGACTTCCAGGGAATCCAGTACTTCCGGGGAATCCAGTGCGCCCATCGCCGTCGAGCTGGCGAAAAAACAAAAGGCGATCAGCGTTGCCGAATTCTTCGAAAAGAACCGGCACATGCTCGGATTTGATTCGCTGCCCCGCTGCCTCATCACGTGCGTCAAGGAGGCCGTCGACAACGCCCTCGACGCCTGTGAAGAATCGCAGATCCTGCCAGACATATACATCCGAGTCCGCAAGGTGGATGAGCGTATCCTGAACGTCGTCATCGAGGACAACGGTCCCGGGGTCCAGAAGGACGTGCTCCCCCGGGTGTTCGGCAAGCTCTTGTACGGCAGCAGGTTCCACGCCATCCGGCAAAGCAGAGGCCAGCAGGGTATCGGTATTTCGGCGGCCGTGCTTTATGCACAGCTCACCAGCGGCAAGCCGGCACGCATTACTTCCAGGATAGACCCGAAGCTACCGGCTTACGTGTACGAGCTTAAAATAGACACTGAAACCAACGAGCCGAAACTGCTCTCCGAAAATTACGATGATTTCTTCACTTCCAGGGGTACCCGCATCGAGCTAAACATGGAGGGCACATATGTTCGGGGCAGACAATCGGTCCTGGAATATTTAAAAAATACGGCGATAGTGAATCCGCATGCCCGTATCACGTTCGTCGACCCGTACGACGAGAGAGTCATCTTCGAGCGGGCCTGCGACGTGCTCCCGAAGCAGCCTGTCGAGATCAAGCCACACCCCCACGGTATCGAGCTGGGAACGCTCATCAAGATGCTCCAGGCGACCGGGGAGACCAAGCTAAGCAAGTTCCTTTCCGCGTCATTCGCCAAGATCGGCGGCACTACAATGGAGTCCATCTGTAAGGAGGCGAACCTCGACCCCGGCATGGCGCCGTCAAAGCTGGCTACGGACATCGACGGCGTGAAGAGGCTCATGGCGGCCTTCCAAAAAATAAAGATCCAGGCGCCGCCGAAGGACTGTCTTTCGCCCATCACGGGCGACCTCCTGAAGAAGGGCCTCACGCAAAATCACCGCGTTGACTTCATTTCCACCGTATCGCGCCCGGTTAACGTGTCTCATGGCAACCCGTTCCTGGTCGAGGCGGCCATCGCCTACGGCGGCGACATCGACACGGAAGGCCGGGCGGAGATATACCGCATTGCCAACCGCGTGCCGCTCATGTACCAGCAGGGCGCATGCGCGATAACGCACGCCATCGAGCGCATCAACTGGAAGAATTATAATCTGGAACAGCCCAAGGGAGCGAAGATGCCCCAGGGGCCCATCATGATAATGGTGCACGTGGCGTCGACCAACGTGCCCTTCACGTCCGAATCGAAGGACGCCATAGCCGACATCCCCGAGATCGAGGACGAGATCGAGCTGGCCGTGCGGGAGGCGGCGAGGGACCTGGGCCGGTATCTCTCGGAACAGAAGAAGGCCCTGGACGCCCGCAAGAAAATAAAGATGTTCGAGTCCTACACGAAGGAGCTGGCGCTGGCGCTGGAGGACCTCACTGGTAAGGATCATGTAAAGATCGAGGCAGAGCTGAGGGATGTGCTGGCTAAAAAATATACAAAATTCATCGATACCGGGGAGCCGGTGAAGGAGGGAGCCGTGAATGACAGCCCGCAGTAAGGAGATCGTGGAAAGGCTGACGAAGGTCGGCGAGGGCGTCCTGGACGATGTCAGGGCGGGCAAGAACCCGTCCGTCGACATTACGATGAGGGCGCTGAGCAACGTGTATTACGATGAAAAGTCTGGCCTGATAAAACTGGGGGATGAAAAGCAGAAGCGGTATTACTTCAACATCGGACAGGCGAAGAAGTTCCTCCAGACCATGCTCATCGCCAAGCAGATCAAGATCCTTTTAGAGCAGGATAAGCCCGCCCTGTCTATTCGTCAATTGTTCTATACGCTGAAGCACGAGATACCGGGCGCCGGGGAGAATACCTTCGACCTCCAGGAGGAGTCGGACCCAATAATCGAGGATATGGAGCTCATGACGGACAGCCTCCGCGAGGAATTGAATCTCATCGCCACGCCTAACGGCGTGCTCGCCGGGCCGATGGTCGTCGAGGATAAGACCGGCGATACACTTGACTTCACGAAGATGGGCTCGGCGGGCGGCGCGGTGCCGCCCATCGTCGAGGACGATTACTTCCACATCAAGGAGATGAGCGCCGACTACATCCTGGTCGTGGAAAAGTATGCCGTATGGAATTTATTGAACCAGGAGAAGTACTGGAAGAAGAATAATTGTCTGCTGCTCACCGGCAAAGGCCAGCCCGCACGTGCGGAAAGAAGGCTGCTGGCCAGGTTTGGCGCGGAGTATAAGATACCGATTTACGTGTTCACCGATATGGACCCGTGGGGATACTACATCTACTCGGTCTACAAATCGGGCTCCATCAACCTGGCGTTCTTCTCGGAAAAGGCGGCGTGCCCGAGGGCGAAATACATCGGCCTTTCCGTAAAGGACGTTATGGACTTCGACATCCCCAGGAGCTCCTGGGTCAAGCTGAACGACGAGGACTTCAAGCGCATGGAGGAGATAGCCGGCTACCCGTGGTTCAAGAAGGACCGGTGGCAGAACGAGCTGGCCGACCTCAAGAAGTTCGGGTACAAGATCGAGCAGGACGCGCTGGTCTCGAAGTCCATTGAATTTACTTCGAACCACTATTTGCCCACGAAGATCGAGAATAAGGACTACTTCGATTAGGGAGGAAATAGTTGATAAAGGATGGCCAATAATAAAAAATCATGGCCTCCGGCGTCCTCACCTATGATGATTTTCGATGCAGCTTGTGCGGCACCTGCTGCAGGAAGCAGAAAGTCGTACTGTTAACGCTCTATGATATTTTCCGCATATCCGAACGGCTCGGCATGCGTCCCGGCGAATTTTTTAAGAAGTACTGTACCATATCGGCGAAGTTCAACAGCGATGGGCTAAAGCGCTTTTACCTGAAGGCCGACGGCGGCTGCCCGTTCCTGAAGGATAATATGTGCTCCATACAGGACGTGAAGCCGGTGGTCTGCGCACGAAATCCCTTTTACTATATGGAGGCATCGCTGGCCGCCTGCAAGGTCTTTGGCATCATCGAGGATGAGTGCCGGATCAACGAGTATCCGTACGACACGATGGTCAAGGGCGACAACGAGAGCCTCATCGACATGGACATCCTGGTGATGGCCACGGACGAGTACATCGCGAAGTACGGCCGCTTCGACGAGAAGACGGCCAGGCCATATTACGAAAAAGCCCTGGAGGACCTGAAAGACACGGGCCTGCGGGCGTTAACGTATACCGCACTCGTAGGCCAGTCCGTTCGCCGGGAGGAACAATGCCGCACGGACCCGTATTATAAGGGCGCCACGAACATGTATATCGGCGGCTTCTATAACGATTTCAAGAAAGCCGTAAAAATCTCAAATGGCACATATGCTTTCGAGCCCTCGGCGCTGGGCATGATCGACAGTGTCATGGCCCTGGTGCTCTTCGAAAAGGACTACCGGGAGATCAAGAAGGCGCTGGGACAGCAGAGCGGCGCCACTATCCACGCCCGCGGATCGGTCTTTGAGGGAAGGGAGTACGTTATCGTCTCCGTCGAGCCGGCGAACGGTAAAAAAGTCATCTTCTATTATCATATCGAGCCAGACGAGAAAGCCTCCCTTCGCCATGAGCCGGGCGAGATCCTCATCGACTTCAAGAGCGAAAAAGGCGGCAGCTTTTTCTTCAAGGGTAAAGATGCAGATCAATGGCTGTCGCAGGCGACTAAATAACTTTAATACGACGAAATGCCTGCATATGTACGCATGGAATTCGTATTCACCAAGCTCGTGGGATTGCTGTCGCTGACAGGCACTATCGTAGGTCTCGTCTTAGGCGGTGCGACGATAATGTGGAACGTTTACGTCGGGTCGGTGTTCTTTTTACTTGCCATCGTTTCATTTATCACGTTCATAGGATTCCTTTACAACTTCATCCGGTATGCCGAGTACGAAATACCCTACGAGAAGGTGAAGGATGGGATGGATGAAGATGAAGAGCCCCGATAGCTGCCCGGATTATCTACGAAATAATATTTCTTTTTCCACTGGATGAGGTAATGACAGGCGATTTATCGTTAATGAATTGGGCTTTGTGACCTTTGCACCTTTATCTAAAAAGAAAATTTTATGAAACTTAGTGTCGCCGTGCCTTCAGTGGTTCCGTGTTTGTTTAGTAGTCCTTTGCCGCTTTTTCCATTTTCGTACTGCCCGTCGGTTTTTCAACACGAAAACACTAATTCTTTTATATCCCACGTAAGTCTCGATAATCATTAAGGCTCATGCCTGGCGCTTAAAACACGAAACAACCTCCCGAATGAACACCAAACCACAAAAAGATTGAAACACGAGGACGGCATGAAATTAATGCTTTCTCTAGTGTTTCAAGTTAATTTAGCGAGGTCCGTGCCTTTGGGAGGTTGTTTGGTGTTTTGACGTGAAAGCATCCACTTTAGTGTGGTTCGTGCCCCTTACGTGGGACTAGAAAAGAATTCGTGTTTTCGTGTTGAAAAACCGGACAAATCAGCGAACCACACGAACAAAGGACAAACGATCACACAACAAACACGGAACTACCTCGCCTAGAGTATCCCCGCAAACATCGGCATTATGATGAGCACGTAGAAGCCGGCATGGTAAAGCGCCGCCGGGACGATACTTTTTTCTGTCATAGTTAACCGGCCCCAGTAATAGCCCAGTATAGAGCCGATGACGAAGACGGCGGGCAGATAGATAAGCTGCTGGCCGACGGCATAGACCACGAAAGCCTCGAAGACGCCAAAGGCGAGAGCCTGTATGATATTGGCACGATTCTCGCCCGCGAGAGGCACCATCCGCGAGAGCAGCAGGCCCCTGAACCACAGCTCCTCGCCGACGCCGCTGAGAAGGCCGAATATGACGGCCATCCACGCTATATATCCGAGGTCGCTGAGGCGCATAGAGGAGCCGCCGAAGGCGAAATACAGAACGGCCAGGCCCAGTACGATACAAAGTATAAAGGCGACAGCGCCGTAGAGCAGGCCCGACCGGCCGCTGTCCCTGATAAAGTCGTCCTCGGGCTCGCCCCCTTCAAAGTATAGCAGCAGCCAGATGAGCAGCACGCTTAAAACGGCAAAGATAAAGCTCATCATTACCGGCCTCATGAGGCCGCCCACGATGGGAAGAACGCGGAAAAAGGACGCTGCGTCAATGATAAAAGTGAGCAACGAAAGCGCCAGGTATGCGTCTATAAGGCTTTTAAAAGGCCGGAGGCCGGCCACGCTCCCCGGGCGGGACAGGTAGGCAAAAACCGCGAACGATATCACGGAGAATGCAGAAAGGATGATGGCGTCCTGGCTTTTTTCCAGCTGGCTCCCGAACAGGAATAGCGTATATAGCACCGCCAGGAGGGATAGGATCAGCAGCGCCGGAGGCACCTTATACCCACCGACGTTGAATTCTTTTATGCTCATCTCCTTCGGCTTTCGCGTTCCCTTCCTGTAACCGCTCATATGCCCTTATCATCACCATGAACCGGTAAAAGCTTTACGATATTGCACGAACCGCAAAGTATTTTGAAGCAGGTCGTGCTTATTCTATCATTAAGGGCTATGGAACGCATTAAGGGACTCATTTTCGACCTGGACGGCACGATCATCGACAACGACGACGATTACATCGAGCTCATGCTCCATCGCGTCGGCCACGACCTGGGCTACGATTTTACGCTACGCCACGCCAAAGAGCTCTGGTATGCCATCGACTCGGAGTCACGGGATAACGTGATCAAGCGGTGGGGCTGCGACCCGGATAAGTTCTGGACTGTATTTAATAAGTACGAGAACATCGACGAGAAGCTGCGGAGCACATACCTCCATGAGGATGCGTCCATCCTCAAGGGGCTTAACATGCCGAAGGGCATCGTGACGCATACTTCTTACGACCACACGGATAAGCTCCTGAAAAAGGTGGGCATGCGCCCATACTTCAACCCAATCATCGCCTGCACCGAGGATACGGGATACAAGCCATCGCCGCTGCCCATTATCTACTGCCTGGTCGACATGAAGCTCAAGCCCGATGAGGCAGCCTACGTGGGCGATACCCTCTCCGACATCATGGCCGCACAGAATGCCGGTGTGAGGAGCATCTATATCAACCGGTTCGGCCGGCAGATCAAGGCGAAGCCCGACTACGAGATCCATAGTTTGGAAAGTCTCCTCGATATATTGAAGAATTAAGGTCCCGCCTTGTTTATCGCGAACGGCTATTTTCCCGCCGCAGCTACCATGTATCTGGTATATACCATGCATGCGACTACGACACGAGAAAAAATAAAGACCGGCGGGCTATGCCATATCGCCATCGATGTGTCTGACGTGGACAGGTCCCTGAAATTTTACACCGGCATGTTCGACATGAACATAATCGGCCGCACTGAGAAATACGCCCATGTACAGACGGCCGGCGCCCGCGACAGCCTATTCCTTTTCAAGGCCGACGGGCCGGTGAGTCCGGGAGACTGCGGGCTGACGCATATGCATTTCGGCTTCCGCATAGACGATAAGAACTTCGATAAAGCCCTCGAATATATCAGGATGAACAACATCCCGGTCCACCATAATCCTTCAAGGGGAACCGGCCGGTTCGTCTACATCGAGGACCCGGACGGTTACGTCATACAGCTGGAGCCCGGCGACTGCGAATAAATCAATAAATTCAAGCTGGCTTGACTGCCGGCCGTTTACTCATTAGTAGATAGATCGTGCAGAAAGCCTGGATCGGCAATCGTATCAAATGAAAAAAAATAATTAGTAGTCAAACCGGTTTAACGGCAGGCTGCTTGTTCAGGTACCGGTAGATCGCCATGAACCCGGTGATCAGGAGCGGCACCAGATATTTTTTTATGTCGCCCTCCGTGAAACCCTTAGCGATTCCCGTCGTGTTAATAATATCCATGATCGTGGATATACCGGGCTCGCTACCACCGGCCATTGCCGCGCCAATGTTATTTTGTATATATTGTTTTCCCAGGAAGCCAAGGAAATCCTGCTTATTGGCGAATGTGCCCTTGCTTATAAGCTCGTTCAATCCTTTTAAGGCATCGCCTGACAAAGGCAGATCGACGTTCTTCGCGATATCCTGAACATTTGGCTCGCGGACGCTCGCGAGCGACTCGCGGACCTGTCGCATCGTCTCCTCTGCCTTAAGATGCTCTTCGGGCCGGGCTCGTGCCGCTTCATACGCCTTTTCATAGGTCTTCGGCTTGCTGCCCCTTGTCAGGAAGTATAGTGCAATCCCGCCCAGAACGATGGCGCCGAGTAGCCACGGGAGCCAGCCGGGAAGACCCGACGACCGGCTTACCTGAGCCTGCGGAAGAGCGAACCCGGGAGGCAACAGGACACTGTCGACCGGGTATATCATCCCGTTCGTGCTATCTATACCAGAACCTGGCGAGATCTTCGCTCCGGCAACCGATACTACTCCGTTTTTCACGGTCACCGGTAAGGTCCTGCCATCGACGGTCTTGATCGAGGTCATCCTGGAAAGGTCCGCATAGGATATTTTCCCGGGCACGACATGATATTTGACCAGGTTGGCCAGAAGAGGCTTATCGTCCATCAGCGCTTTGACCCGGTCGGAGGGCAGGCTCGCTATGGCATTATTCGTCGGCGCGAACAGCGTATACGGCGCCGCACCGTTCAATACGCCATCGAGTCCGGCAGCCTTCGCCAGGTTGACCACACTGGAAAATTCTGGACGGGAGGCCATGTTCTCCAGCATCGTTTTACCCGTCGACTGTGCGTTGATCATGGGAATTGTCATGCCCGCCAGGGTAGCGAGTATGATCATCACCAGGACTAATTTTTTAATATCTGACATGTAAAACACCAAAAAATAGAACTACTGGATACATAAATCAATTAATAACATATTATTAATATTAAAATTATAATTAATAATTTTAATATAAAAATGCAGCCGATGCGCCCATTTCGAGTGAACGATACTGGAAAAAGGCATTCTCGACAATGATTAATAGTAGCGAGCGCGCCATCAGTCGACGCCGAGCAATATGAAGGTTATCTTACTCCTTCCCTCCGGCCCGCAACCCCACAAGCGTTAGTTGTTTACGGTAAGCATGCTCCCTTCCGGGCCTGTGCCGGTCCCCGCAATTAAGGCGTAGATCATGCTCTCCAGCATGACATAGCGCCACCGCCAACCAAGCGGGACGGGCCTTCACTGTCGAGAAGTAAGGCCTTCATACAACAGGAACGCCTTCCTCAAGCTTCGCCCCCAACATGCCGACGATTGAAGGTAGCAGGTGACGCCGAACCACCCGGGCTAGCTCGCCGATAAGAAATGCCCCGTCTATGAAATAAACTTTATCCTTCGAAAATATGAAAAGGTGGTCGTATAGAGAATGTATAGTGATATAGCTTATGAAAATAATTAATAAGTACTCTAAAGTGCATTTTTAAATTATTATAGATAAGTTGGTGCCGCCTGGTGTAAACTCCGTGCCACTTGGTGATATTAATTGAATTGGTGCCGCCTGGTGTAATCCTGGCATGGTTGAAATAATAGCTGCTCTCAAGCGGCACCAGGAATACATAAGGGTCACCAAAATATTATATAATCACCAAGCCGCTCCAAGGTTACACCAGGCGGCACCAATTATCATTGAATATCTTCCAAATTTAATTTTTTAGTATGTTAAGGTAGTAACAGGGAAATACTATTTTATCGTATAGACATATTATATTGTAGTGATATAATGGCGGAAGCTACCGTAGAAGAGTTAGTCGGCTTTATTAGCGGCAACGTGAAGCGGAAACAGATCGTCGACGTGCTCGACAAGAACGGGGCGGAGACCGAAGAGACGCTCGGGAAGCTGACGAGGGCGCCGAAGCTCTTTCTCGAAAAGGCGCTAAAGGACATGGCCGAAAAAGGCGTCATCAAGAAGCAGAAGGATAAGTACGCGCTCACAGAGAATGGCAAGGCGGCGGCAACGGTCCTCCATTCAATGCGCTAATTCTGTTCGCAGGGCCGGTAAATCTTTTTTTATTTAAAGCAAAAGTGCCTAAATATTTCCCCGAATCTGTTAATTCCAATAATAATGGGTCTAAAAAGGCTCAATATGACGATAGGGGTTAATTTCACAAGCTATAAATAGGAAGATTTCAAATTAAATATAGCGAATGCCGTTAAAAGAACGGTATGGAAAGGTGATTCAATGGTAGCAAGAGAAAAAAAGAACTTCGGCTTATTGAATGAAAACGGGGAGGAGATCGGCACATTCACGGGCGCACAGCCCAGGGATGCCGCGCTTAAGGTAGCTAACAAGAATATCACGAAGATAATCCTCCGTGAGAAGGGCACCAAGAAGCTCCACTTCTTCAAGGGTGAACGTAAGCAGGTCCCCAAGCCGG
This sequence comes from Methanocella sp., assembly GCF_035506375.1. Classification (NCBI taxonomy): domain Archaea; kingdom Methanobacteriati; phylum Methanobacteriota; class Methanomicrobia; order Methanocellales; family Methanocellaceae; genus Methanocella; species Methanocella sp. The sequence goes on along the minus strand of NZ_DATJPM010000041.1, from coordinate 9,382 downwards.
CGAACTCGCCCGCGTGGCTGCCCGATAAGATCTGGAAGGCCAGCGTCGAGAAGATCGGCATCAAGCACCTCCAGTACAACGAGCTGTCGAGGAACCCTAAGGAAGCTTTCAAGTTCCCCGCCAAGTAAATTACTTTTACGGGGCGGATCGCGCCCCTTCGCCTTTTTTTAGCCTGCACCACTATGTTGAATAATAGGTATTGTCTATCCGGATGACCCATTTTAAGCCCGCGAAGCCTGCTAAGGCCTCGAAGACGTTTCGAGCGCTAAGACCGCGAAGATACATTAAAAGATTTATTAATAAATGAATGAGCTTAGTCATAATTAATTTCTTATGCTGTGTTGAATTACTCCTGCATTTTAAGCCGGAGAAGTACACGACATACAAGACTTATTCAACATAGCAGCTCGCACAATCTTTATCAGCCATATCCGTTCTTAGTGTATTGATGAGCGGTGTCGTGGTAATCGGCGCAGGCATCGTCGGGGCCGGCATCGCCCGGGACCTGACGCTCCGGGGGATTCCGGTAACGCTACTGGAGCGTGAGGCCCCGGCGTCCGGAGCTTCGGGCCGGTGCCATGGATTATTACATTCGGGAGCCCGCTATGCCGTAACAGACCCCGCGGCAGCCGCCGAATGCGCCCGTGAGAACCTGGCGCTTAAAGCGATCGCGCCCGGATATATCGAGGATACGGGCGGGCTGTTCGTGGCCGTGAGCGAGGGGGAAGCCGCCTATGGCGATAAGCTTCTGGATGCCTGTAAAAAGGCATCGATACCCATGGAGGAATTATCCGCCGCGGAGTCGCCAAACAGGAAAGCCGTCCGGTGTATGAGGACCAACGATGCGGCGATAGACCCGTTTTTATTGACGATAGCAAATCTCTACGACGCCCGCATTAACGGCGCTATAGTCCACACGAGAACCGGCGTGCGGTCCATCGTGGAAGGCGGCGTACTCCTGGACGACGGCCGGACACTTAAAGCCGACATTGTCATTAACGCAGCTGGCCACGCATGCGGGGCCATAAATAAGGACATGCGCCTGAGCATACAGCCGGATAAAGGAACTATACTCGTGACGGAGCGGAGGCTCTGCGACGTCGTCCTGAACCGCATGAGGCCGCCCTCGGACGGCGATATCATAGTGCCGGGCCACACGACGTCTCTCATCGGCACGACCTCTTCCCGCTCAACGAGTACAATACCAGCGCGAGACGAATATCGGGCACTCCTGCGCGAGGCAAAAGCCATGCTGCCGGATAATGAAGAAATCAGGATCATTCGGGCGTTCTCCGGCGTGCGCCCGCTCCTCGGGAACGCCCTCGACGGCAGCATAGAAGGCCGGGCCCTTTCGAGGGATCACCATATTGATGAGAATAATGGTATAGTCACTGTCGCCGGGGGAAAGCTGACGACATACCGGCTCATAGCCGAAACGGCGGCTAATAAGGTTATGCGGCTCCTCGGAGAGAGGGGAGAATGCCGCACCAAAACGCCCCTGCCGAATATATTAAGAGATGAGCCGGACGGCAGCCTGCTGTGTAACTGCGAGCGGGCGGCGGGCCGCATCATCGCGATGGATTTCCTAAATCCGGAAGACCTGTGGAAGTTCAACCGCATCGGCTTCGGAGCGTGCCAGGGCATGCGCTGCGCTAAGAACGTCCCCCGGGAGCGGGAATTCCTGGAAGAGCGGTGGAAAGGCATAAAGCCCGTGCTCGACGATATACAGCTTAAGCAGACATACCTGTCGTGGGCTTCACAAATGTTGCAGAGGGATATATCTTGAAGGCCGGATGGATCGTGGCCATCATCATCGTGGCCGTAGCCGTGCTGGGAGCGGCATATTACCTGAGCATGCACGCGGAAAGCAACGAAGAAGGCACAAAGATAGACCTAATCAACGTGAACGGCACGGTATCGACGGTCTACGTAGACATCGCCGACACGCAGCAGGCGCGCGAGAAAGGGTTGATGTACGCTACGTCGCTGGACGATGACCAGGGCATGCTATTCATCTTCGATGTCGAGAGCAGGGAGTCCTTCTGGATGAAGAATACGCCCCTGCCGCTCGATATGATCTTCGTTAATGGCGGCTATAATATCGTCGATATCAACTATAACGCAACGCCTGAAAGCGAAATGGTGTTCACATCCCGGGCGCCGTGCAAATACGTCGTCGAGGTCAACGGCGGCTACTGTAAAGCCCATGGCATAAGCGTCGGCGACCGGATAAAAATATATTAGCGGCTTCAGCCTTTACGCTGGAGAGGCACGACCTCGGCCACTTTTTCACCGCGCAGGTTCTTTTTGATATTATGGAGCTCGATGAGGCTGAAAATATCACGTATATACGTCAGTGTCTCCGGAAGTATCGAAATGACCACATAGGATATGATCACGAGCGCGATGAGCGAGCCCGTCTCGGCCAGGACGTTGTGCGCCCAGAAGAAGCTGGCGTAGCTGGGCAGCTCGCCCGTCCACTGCACGATCATGTCCGGGGCGATCTGGAACCACTGGTTGCCATAAGCGGATACGACGAAGGTGTTCCGCACGATGTTCAATATATATATGACCGGTACGGACACCATGAACGCCTTGAACAGCCGGTCCAGAGGCGCTTTTATGCAGCCGACGATGCCCACGAAGAGCGCCATGCTCTGGATGGCAGTGCAGGCGAGGATGATCTCGACCTTGTGGCCGTTAAGCGTGATGATATTGCCTGAAGCCGTAGCAGGGTAACCGAGGGCGTTCACGGCTGCGAGGGTGATCGACGTGGTCACGCCGATGAGCCAGTCACCGAGCCAGCTGATATAGGCAAACGGGAAATAAAAGATAATGCTGATGGCGGCCGCCCTGGTCACCACCATGAGCGACTCGCGCTCGTCCTTTACCATGACGTACGCGAGGTACCAGGTCACCGGTATGGCCAGGACGCATGCGACGGTGTACATGATATTATGCTCTACCAGGTAGAACTCCGGCGTCGAAAGGCCCCAGCGCAGGCCGAAGAGGACCCAGCCGACGGCGGCCACCTTATAGGCGTACTTTTTTGGGAGCACGGCGCCCGCCACGATGATGAGCAGCGAGACCCAGAGCATGATATCTAAAAATTTCATCAGGCCCTCATAAGGTCGTTAGCCTTCATAGACTTTTTGGCACTTCGCCTCCTGGATGAGCGCTTTAAGGCGCCGGGCCGACTCCGCTATGTCCGGCTGGCTGACCACGGCCGATATGACGGCTATGCCGTCCGCGCCCGCGGCGATGGCTTCTTTCACGTTACCCGGGCCGAGGCCGCCGATAGCTATGACGGGAATATTCACGCTTTTCTTCACCCGGGCGATCAATTCAAAACCGCACATTGACCCGGCATCTTTCTTAGAGTCCGTATGGCAGATGGGCCCAAGCCCGATATAATCCGCACCATCTCGCTCGGCCTGCTGTGCCTCTTCGAGAGTCCCCGCGGAGACGCCTATGATAAAGCCGGACGGAGCCAGCGGCCTGGCCATCTTTGCCGGTATATCATCCTGGCCCAGGTGGACGCCGTCCGCGTGGGACGCGATGGCAAGGTCCAGGCGGTCGTTGACGATGAACAGCACGCCCGCCTTCTTCGTTAGAGCCCTGATGTCGAGCGCATAGTTTGCCAGTTCCTCGCCGCCCATGTGCTTATCCCGGAGCTGGATAACGTCCGCGCCCCCGGCGATGGCCCTCCTGGCGATCTCCGTATGCGTCAGTCCGTGCGACAGGCTTTCATCCGTTATCACATAAAGGTCATATGCGGAGGTCATGTATTCCTTCAGGCGTCCCTTATCCTGGCGCCTTTTTCCATCTCTTCCGGCGTCAATCGATAGATCTCGTCCAGCAGCGCCACCTTAAACGATGCCGGGCCCCGTGACAGGGGAGCCGCCTTTTCTCCGGCCAGCCCGAACGCTGCGAAGGCCGCCGCAGTAGCCGATAAATAGTCCTTCGTGACGGCCGTGAACGCGCCGGTGAGCGATGCGGCCATGCAGCCGGTGCCCGAGACCTGGCCCATGAGCGGGTGGCCGTTATCCACGAGCAGCGCCTTTTTTCCATCCGTGACGATGTCTGTCGGGCCGCTTACGGCCACGATGCGGCCCGATTCATAGGCGAACGCTTTTGCCATAGCGAGGGGCTCGCCAGTCATGCCTATAGAGTCTACGCCCTTAATATCGCCCCGGGCGCCGGCCAGCGTGGCGATCTCTGCGACGTTACCCTTTATTACGGCGATGTCCAGGTCCTGTATGAGGCGCTCTGCGCTGGTGGTCCGGAGCCGCGTCGCGCCGGCGCCCACCGGGTCCAGGATGACTGGAATACCCAGGCTGTTGGCCTTAGTGCCGGCCCGAAGCATCGTGTCGATCTGCCGGTCATCGAGCGTGCCTATGTTCAGGACCAGGGCGCCGGCCAGCGATACCATCTCGGCGACCTCGTCGCTGGCGTGGGCCATGACCGGCGCTGCGCCGATGCATATGGTGGCATTAGCACAGTCATTGACAGTGACATAATTCGTGATGTGATGAATTAGCGGCCTTTTCTCCCGGACTTCGGATAAAAGGCCTACATATATTGAATTGACCATGAGGAGACCTCGGGTTAATTGGATAATAGCCCGCAGATAGATAAAATTAACTATAGAGAGGAGGAGCGAAATATGCCCCTATTTCTTTCTCAGCATCTGTGCGAGAGCGACGGCGATAAGTATTACGATTGCCAGCACAATGCCCGTAACAATGATGCCAGTGGCCTGCGCGCCGCTATTTGCCGGCTCGGCGGCCGGTGTCGTGGTCGGCGCCGTCGTAGGAGTCGCCGCAGGTGCCGTGGTCGGAGTGGCTGTCACAGTGGCCGAGGGCGTTGGAGTCGCCGTAGCGATAGGTGTCGGTGTTGCGGCCGGGCCTGCGGTCACCTGGAATATTTTATTGGCCGAGACCCCGCTACTAACGCTCATAGCGGTGGCCGTGAGCTTTACGTTACCCGTATGATTGGCGATGGCCGTATAGGTTGCCACGCCGTTAGCATCCGTAAGGACAAAGGTTCCCAGTTCCACAGGTATGATGGAGGTATCGTTGGCCTGGAAATACACGCGGACACCCTCGGACTTGAGCGGCCCGCCGTTATACAGGATCTGGACGGTTATGTTCTGGGACGCGCCCGAAGCGAGTGCAGTCTCATTGCCCAGGTACGCAATGCCGTTTGGCGCTATGGGCGACGTCTGGGCCTGCACCAGGCCTGCCGTGGCAATGAGGCCCGCGATCAGAATGAATAGGAGCTTAATAGACGATTTGTGAGTAATAACTGGTACCTCCAGTATATAGTGAGTACTGAAGTAAAAGAGATAAACCTTTTCTCATCAACGATGAAGAGCCATATTGTAACTAAAAAGAGAATATAAGATAAAGATTAATACGCCTTGATCTCTTCGCGGAGTTGGGCCATGGTTGTCTTGAGCTCGGCGAAGGCGTTATGCTGGTGGATACTCTCCTCGTTGACCTGCTTTAAGGTAATGACGGTATCATCCGGCAGCTCTGGGAACGAGGCCAGCACGTACTTGGCCATGTCACGCACGCAGTCCTCGACGAACTTCGGGTTGGCATGGGCGTTGCTGACGACCTCCATCTCGTCGGGCCGCTTGAGGAGCTCGAAGCTGGTCGTGCTCATGGACTTCTCGATGATCTCGATTATGGTGTCCAGGGGAGCCTTGTATTCGCCCATGAATTCGATGGTTATCGTCCCGCGGCCGCGCTGGTTGTGCGTGGCCATGGGAACGCGCTCCAGGAACATCTCGATCTTCGCCTCCTCGATGCCGAGGTTATGCATCTCGGCCTCCGCCCGGGTCTTCATGAGCTCCTGTGCACAGGGGCAGGCGGTGATGCCGACCACTTCGGCGCCGATGACCTTTTTCACTTTGATCTTATCGTTCCGCTCGGCGACGGCCCGAGCGAAGACTTTGGCGACCTTCTGGGACATGACCTGGGTCCTCGGGGTTTTTCGCTTTACGATGAGCTCGCTGTCCATGTGGACTTCGGAGCGGGTCGCGTACTCGTGCCGGTTCAGGAGACGCCTGGCGACTTCGGCGCACAGGTCCTCGATGTCGAAGACGGCCGACTTGACGCTTTCCTCAAGCACTTCGTCGATAACCTCGAAGTTCCGGGACAGGTTGGCACCTCTCCGGTCCGAGGGGAGGTCCACGTACATGTTAAAAGTGGATATGAGGATGACCGGGCGCTTGTTCTGCCGGGCGACCTTGACTAGCTTCTTCACGTTCGTGACGCCTACGCGGGAGAGGTTGATGGCCACTTCCGATTTAGAGGCCTGCACATCGGGTAAGATCATAATAGCATCATCTTTGGGTGAATGTTGAATATCCATGCAATTTACGCGCTTTAATACTTTTTGGGTACGTTAACGTTATCCTGATCTCATGTCTCACTCCAATCGTACCTTATATCCCACAATCCATAATTAAATAAACGTATTTTTATATATTTGAATTTTAAATATCATCATTGTAATTCTTTCATGAGTGACATTATGAAGTGGACGCTGGTCTGCTATGAGGAGGTAGAGGAGCCGGTGGCCCCATATGTATCCGTCCATATTGTGGGCATCGTCGTTAACAAGAGGGGAGAGCGGGCCATCGCGAGGGTAAATCCCAGGGGCCGGATACATATCGGAATGGCCGGCGGGCTCATGCGAAACGAGCGCAAGGGCCATAATATCTTTCTACCTGAATAATACAAAAAGAAGGAAAGCCCCAAAAGGGGCATTAATCTTATAGGCTGTTAAAGCCGAACGACTCCATGAGAACGTCGGCGTTGACCTTGCCGGCGACGTACGTATCGCCCGTGGATATGTCGTTAATGACTACCTCGGCCGGGGCAAAGATCGACGGGTCGATCTTGTAGAAGTCGAACTTGGCCTCCTTGAAAACTGTATAGAACGGCCTGCCATAACTGCTCGCAGTCGATGAGGGCAGTTTTGCGGCGAAGTCCTTGATGTTGCCGCCATCGACGTTCAGCGTGACGCTGCCGTGATAGATCGAGGCGTCATTCGTGGTGCCCATGGCGACCGCCGAGTCCTTCTTGACCGGCGGGATCGGGGCGCTGCCGTAGGCGCTAACGATGTGCCGTGTATCGAAGCCCATCTCGTTTAATTTATAGATCGCCATCTCGACGACGCGGCCGGCGATCTGGACGGAGCCGACTGGGCTGTTGGTGGGCGCCACGATGGCGACCGTGTTGGCCGTTTCGACGCCGCATTCGCTCGCGACATAGTCCATGACCTTCTCATTCGGAAGCGTGCTGGCCTCCAGAGCTATTACTGCAAAGTCGCTGTCGTCCTCGTACTCGATGACCTCATAGGTATGCTTCGGCTTAAGTGCCAGGGCCCGGGCTGGGCCGCTGCCCATCGCGAAAAAGCCTTCCTGGTTGATCCTCCAGCCGGCCTTCTGCGCCGCGAGGCACGCCAGCGTCGGGTAGTCGGTGTAGACTTCGATGAACGGGTAAAAGAGCTCGTGCTTGAGCTTCTTATGCGTAATCGTGGGCGCCGCCAGGCCGCCCATACAGACGTTGGTGAAAGCAAGGCCGGCCTCATAGCCGCCCCTCGTGTTGACGCCGCAGTCGATGACGATGGAATCGTTCCCCAACGTGTGAGGCTCCACCTTATAGTCCTCGGGATAGTCGATCATGTCGCCGACGATCTCGAAGGCGCGCTCGTTAATGCTAATATCCTTATAAATGTTAGCCATAATGCTCACCAAAGTGTAATGGCGACCATATGCTTTTAATTTTTCCCCATGCGCCTGTTAAAAAGTGCTATTCCTTGACTTCCACCATCATGCCACGCTCGATGGATAGCCGGCCCCGGAGTTTCCTGGGCAGGATGATGAAATGGCTCCCTACGGGCTCGATATCTGCCTCTTTCAGGGTCACAGGATATTCCCGCCCATCGGGAAGTACAATTTGGACCTTCTCGCCCGGCGAGCGCAAAGAGGCAAGCGTTCGCGTGTCCACCCATGCAACATCGCCTTCCTCGAGCGTCTCCAGCACTTGCTGGTGGGAGCGGTGCCTGAGGCCGAGTATGTCATCCTCGCTCATGGCGACGGATAGCCTGATGCCCAATGGCTTCGGCACGGGCGGGACAGGCAGTGGCCGGGCCAATCGGGGCTGGATCGAGCTTAAGGCCGATTCTACGGGGATCGCCGTGCGGGCCGGCGGCGATGGCTTTGTCGGCTCGATGGTCGGCGCTTCTATCGGCCGGGGGGCCTCCACGGGCGCCGGAGCGGCTGGCCTTGCAGGCTCTGCGGCCGGCATTTCGGGCCTGGCCTTTACGGCGCTTTCCATAAAGTAGATCGCTACCGACGTATTCTCCTTGAACCGGGCCATGTCCTTGATGGCACTTTCGCCATACGAGCGGACTTCTGGCGAAGCATAGGCTGCGCCCACGCGCTTCCCGTTGTTGATGAATACGCAGGCAATAGCCTTATCATCGTAAAATTTGACCACGGAGGTGCTCTTCTCAGTTCCAAGATAGCCAATGAGCAGGATCGGGGACAGGTATTTCCCGAGCGTCGTCTCGACCATGCTCTTCATGGTCTTGTGCATGAAGACCTGGAGCATTGCGGGGTCGAGTTTGTATGCGGCCATACGCCCCGGGGCGGCGATAGCCTTGTTCTCGACGGCCTCGACGAGCTCGTCGCCTACCGTCATCCACCGCTTTGCCTCGTGGATACCGGTGACGGGACGGCCTTCCGAATAAATGAGGGCCTCCTCGTAGCCCGGGAAGATGAAGTGGATTATGCCGTCGACCTTACCGTCCTTGAGCTGCCCGGCCCGCGTAAAGTACTCGCTAGAGTTCACGTTTTCGAAGATCGGCTTATCCGATGGCAGGAGCATGGCCTATACCGCCGTCAGCGCGCTTGTGATGAAAAACAATGCTGCCGCTATGTTTAAAACGCCCGAGTAGACGCCGGAGCCCATGGTAAAAGCCTGGATGACGCACGAGAGCAGCAGCGCCACGAAGCCCCATGTCAGGAAATAGAAAATACGGAGCTTATAGGCGTTATACAGGTAAAGCGAGATGAGGATCAGGATAAGCTCGACTGCGATGACCGCGATCGCCAGCATTTGAGTGATTTCCATAGCGATGACCTGTTTCGTATTAGATAGTAATCATTTATGAGGCTTTCTGTGTCGCATTATAACTTTCATAGCCGTCTTCAATAGCTTTTTAATTTCTTACTGCTTTGTTGAATATGCCTTTTAAGTCTCAGAGTGTACGGAGGCACTATTTTTCACCACAAAGGCACGAAGAGCACGGAGGCTCACAAAGACTTTTTTATAATTAAGATACAAAGGGCACAGAGCCGCTT
>NZ_DATJPM010000040.1 GCF_035506375.1 Methanocella sp. | reverse complement strand
ATGGGTGAATCCGATAAGAAGAAAAAATAATCAATATGCGGGAAGTTAGGATTTGCGCCACCGAAAAATAACCCATAGTCGTGGCCCTCCCTGCATTTACCCGTCTATTATCGTGAGACAGGAGAGCTTTGGTGCTCTCCTGTTCAATCCCCTTTTATCTGAAGAGTTAAAGCTTAGCCAGGAAGAAGCGAGTATCACGGGGCTCTGCGACGGGAGCCACAGCATCGGCGGGATGGCGGACGAAATATGCCGGCGCTATGGAGTGGATCCCGAAACTGCCGGGCAACGGGTAGACGATACGCTCGATAAGCTTTCGGGACTAATGGCGATCTCGTGGTCCGGCACAGTCACTTCGCGCCGTCCCGCTATCTTAAGGGCTACCCGGGCCGGCGAGAGGCCCTATCTGTCGACACCAAAAGAAATCAATTGGGACGTGACCCACGCCTGCAACCTCCGCTGCCCCCATTGTCTGACAGCCTCTGGCCGGAGACGCGAAGACGAGCTCAGCACGGCCGAAGCGCTCGGCATCATCGATATGCTCGCCGATGCTAAAGTGTTTTACCTCTTGATCACGGGCGGCGAGCCCTTTTTGCGCCCGGACATATTCCGCCTGCTGGGCCGGCTGTCCGAAACGAACATGCACGTCGAGGTCGTCACCAATGCCGTATCGCTCGATAGAAAGGCCATTGAAAAACTCCCATCATACAGGGTGGCTAATTACCAGGTGAGCATCGATGGCATTGGAGACCGCCACGATGCGTTCAGGGGCAAAAAGGGCGCCTTCAAGGCTGCATGCCGGAATATCACGCGTATGGCGGATAATGGGATCGTCGTTAACATCAGCATGGCCATAACGAGAGAGAACCTGGACCAGGTTAATTCGGTCATCGACCTGGCGGTCGACCTGGGCTGTGGGGCTTTTATCGGAAGCCCGGTCGTGCCCGTGGGCCGGGGCCTGGCCAATTGTGATCGGTTAACACTGGACAAGGATGGGTACCTACAATTTTATAAAACGCTGCATGAGAGGGCCGGGCAATTAAAGGGCATGTTAAATATTTCCACCGAAAAATGTTTCCAGTTCCTCTTCGAACGGCCGTTGCCCGGGGTAGGGGACGACGGCCGGATAGGGGACGACGGCCGGATGGGCTGCGCCGCTGGAAACGATATGCTGGGCATCGGAGCCGATGGTACCGTGTATCCCTGCTCGTTCCTGCGGGATTTTCCCCTGGGAAACCTGAGGGATACGACTCTTATTGAGATTTGGGATGGGGCGCCAATACTCGGGTCTCTACGTGCGTTAAAAAAGAAAAATATGAACGGGCCCTGCGCAACCTGTAAATATGCCCCGGAGCAATGCCAGGGCGGATGCCGGGCGCGTGCCTTCTATGGGTCCAGGGACCTGCGGGCACGGGACCCGGCGTGTTTCCTGCCGATAAAAAATATTAAACCTTGAACTCGCCAGTGTCCACCCACTTCGCGTCGATGAGCGTCCACCAGTCCTCGGCGAGCCCCTTCAGCAGGTAGTCATACGGTAGCCACCCGTAGCCCTGGTCGCCCCAGGTCGTGCCCCAGGAGTTCCGTATCAGTAAGGCGCCGGCCGTCTGCTTGCCATCGGTCGCGTTCTTGATCTTCATGCCGTCGTCATACCCGACGGCCATGATGGCGTGGCCGCCCTCGATCTTCTCGCCCTTCGACGGGTAGGGTATCTTGCCGTCCTTTTCGGCCTGCGAGATTGAGCTATAAACGGTGAAGCCGAACATGGCCGGCAGGCTCGCCGCCAGGTTCGCCTTGATCTGCGGGAGAACGTCCTTAGGCTGCTTGTCCGCCGGGTCTAGGCGCACGTACTTGAGCGACTGGTAGTTCTGGGCGAACGCGTAACAGAATGTCGGCGGCTCGGCATCGAACTTCTTGACGTCGTAGGGCCAGTACTCCTCGGGCGGGGTTCCAAAAAGCGCTAGCGCGCCCATGGTCATCCGCAGGTAAGCGCCCGTGTCGCCCGTTTCGTGCATGAGCGTCCGCGATGCCTTATAGAGGAACAGCCGGGACGCGTCGATGTGCTTCCCGAACGCCTTACGCTCGAAGTACTCGACCATGCCCACGCCGGCGTTGGCCGTGCACGAGCCCAGTTGCCCCTGATCTTCGATCGGGGAGCACCATTTTCTCAGGTCTACGGACTTCGGCAGGGAGCTGTCGCCGGCTTTAAGAACGCCCGTCTTGCTGTATAATGGCTTTACCGTGTCGGTGGTTAACGTATAGTCCCGGAAATCCGGGTAGTCGGGACGCCACCCCGTCCAGTATTTTCCGTTTATCGGCCTCATAATCTACCCTCCTGAAATGCCGGTGCGGATATCTGCCCCACATGCCTATCCACAGCAGTCGATTATACTTTGTTAATTACCGTATAAAAATATATCTTTTGGGGATTAGGGCCCGCCTCATCGGCTGGTTCCTCGGCGATGCCCGCCCTCATATACGCCCAACCTTTACCCTGGTATAATCGAGGTGGCTTTTCGGTCGAGGTTCGGGTATATGATCGTGATGACGTTTTTAACGGCGCGCTCAAATGCCCCCTAGCGCGCCGTTCGTTCCATATACTTCCAACCTGTTTCCCATGATCCAGAGGCGGCAAATCCGGGTCGAGGTTTTAGTATACGCTCTATGCCCCAAACCAGAGGAGTTGAGATAATCGTTACCTGACAGTCTTAAAGCCCATGGCGGTGAGCGCCTCGGCCACCCTCCAGCGCACGTCAAAGTCCTGGTCGTTCAGGGCTTTTTCAAGCGCATATGCCGAGCGAGGGTCCTTCATCTTTCCCAGGGCCCAGGCCGCGCACTTGCGCACGCCGCCGGACTTATCCTCCATGGCACCTGCCAGGTATTTGACGGCCCGGGAATCGTTGAGAACGCCGAGCGACTCGACGATGCAGGCCCTAATTTCCTCGTCATCCGAGCCCAGCTGCCCGACCAGGCTATTTACGGCTTTCAAGTCGCCGGATAGTCCGAGCATCTCGATGGCAATGAGCTTTATCTCCTTGTTTTCGCTTTTAAGATTTTCAAGCCAGTACTCCATATCCATATATAATCGCTCCAGATGCAGAAGAACCTATTTTGCCACATCCTCCTGCAATTGTACATTAAGGGCTAATTAAGCTTATACTTTACTATTAATAGTCTAAATTTTAAATATTTTTATCCTTTTTAGGATAATTTATTGTACATTATTAGCTCACGCCACTCCGGGTCGTTCGACAAATCGGCTCTTGAATAAAAAAATAAGATATGTGCGATGTCGAAGGCTAGAGAAATGCCAGCACATTCGATAATCCCGCTGATAATGCACGGGCGTGCGAAAGGATAGAAAATAGTTGCTGTGTTGAAAAATCGCTTATTTTTTCGAGCGCTTATCCCAGTAGGCCTCCGCTTCCTTCTCCATCTCTTCGAGGCGCGTGTAATAGTCGGGGAACTCGTTGAGGTGCGCCAGCGCGATCTTGCCGGTCATGAGCGGGTCGTCGTCCGTAACATTGGTATGGGGGTCGCTTTTGCCGTGCTCCAGCTCCACGTCCATGCCCATGCGGAACTGCTCGACGTCGTACTTATCCCATTTTATGCCCAGTTTCTCGCCGATCTTTTTTGCCTGCTCCATGGTGAATACTTTCTTTTCGGACATATAAAAAAGGAGAATAGGCTAGAATATAAACGTTACGTTCCGGTGTTTACCGGTAGAAGAACCCTTCCACCCGGTACACGTCCGTCTTATTCATGGTCAGCTGCAGGTTGAGCTTTGCCTTCTCGAACTGGCACTGGTACACGAAGACGTTATAGTCGCCCACGACGGACGCCGACGGCGTAGCCGACCGGGACTCGTACTTTCCGTATTGCCCGGCCACGGTACCGATCATCTTATTAAAACTGCTCTCGTTCATAGCCGCCTTCATGGGGGGGCTAAAGTTCTGCGAGAAGACGACATATTCGCCGCTGTTGAGCGCGGGGAACATCGAGTCGGCCGTGGCGTTCGCGGCGCCCATGGCGTCCTGCGGAGGCAGGGCGGCCGGGGAAGTACAGCCCGCGATAGCGACTATGAGCGCCGTCATGAGGAGTAAAGCAAAAAGATTATAGCGCATGCCTGTAATGTATGGGCGCCGGCATATTAAACCTTGTTAAAAGATATACGGCCAATATACGTCAATGGTTTTTAGAGGTGTGGCTTATCGTACCCTGGCAAAAGGCGCTCGTGATCATATTTCTGGCCGCCCTGGCTTCGGGCTGCGTCAGCCCGGCGAGCCTCACAACGGCTTCTCCGAAGGTCGTCGCCGTTACTGTAGCGCCCTCTCCGACTCCCGCCCTGATGGCTACGGCCACCCCGGCCCCGCCAGTGACGCCCGGATTGAGCACTATATCGCCATCAAGCGCCGTACCGGAGAACGAGGAGTGGCTCCAGAGGACCTATACCTGGGACTTCAAGAACGTCGAGTGGCGCCTCAACGCGAATATCTCGGAGACCATTTACGAGTTTTACCGCAGTAAGGCCAGGGGCGCGAGCCAGAACTATGCAGATTTTGCCCTTTCGCCGGAGGACCGGCCATTCCTGGACGAGATCACGGGGCAGATTAAAACGAACGGCCACGCCAACGGGTATACGGGGCTCGATGACGTGATGAACGTGCTCACGTTCGTGCAATCGCTCAAGTACGAGGAAGACACGGGGAGCGACTATACGCGGTATCCCCTCGAAACGCTGGTCGATGAGAAGGGCGACTGCAAGGACAAGTCCATCCTCGCGGCGGCCATGCTCCACGAGATGGGCTACGACGTCGTCCTCCTCAAATTTACGAACCACATGGCGCTGGGCATTAAGGGCGGGGGAGAAATGGAGGGCAAATGCTACGAGTATGGCGGCTCTCGGTACTATTATGTCGAGACCACGAGCCCGAGCTGGAACATCGGCGATATCCCGGGCGACCTGGAAAGCCAGACGCCGGTCATCCTTCCCATGTCAAAGAGCCCCACTGTCGAGGGAAGGCTGGAGGTAAAGCCCGCCGGCACATCGGGCCACGACTCGAACTATCAGGTTATCTGCAATATCACGAATGGCGGCCCGGGCACGGCCTCGAACCTGTCGGCGCACGTTTATGCCCTTGCGCTGGACAGGGGAGCAGACAAGATCTGGGTGCCTGACCGGGTGATTTCTTTAGGGGATTACGGCGAGGGTCATTCGGGAACGATAGAGACTACACTGACCGTCTACGCGGGCGAGCGGACCCAGATATACTGCGTCATCACGGGCGATAATGTGGACACGGTCGAGCTGAAGACCTCGGCTTTTTATGGATAATGCGAATAAGCGAAAGCCAGGACAATAAAGCATCCAAAATCCGAGAACGTTCATAAATTTTTATATGATAAATAATCATAAAAAAGAATGGGATTTCTGATCACATGAACCGCTCAAAGCGCTCCTTGCCGACGCCGCAGATGGGGCATTTATCCGGGGGAGAATCCCTCGCGCAGAGGTAGCCGCATACCTTGCAGCGCCATACGGGGTACGCATGCTCGCCCGAAGGTATGAAGGCCTTTGTGCCGCCGTCCGCCACGACACGCTGCTCCCGCGGAGGCCGGCTCTCTGGTATGGAGCCCAGGGGCTGCTCTCCCCTGAAGACCTTTTCAGACACGTAGAGGCCGCAATAGCACGCCCCATATTTATCGATATCCGCGTCCCGGTAATCGCACGGGCAGATGATGTCCAGGTCATCCTCTTTTTTGCCGGAGGCGAGGCGGCACGGGCAGGACTCGTAGCCGTAACGGGCGGCGTTTGTGGCAAGGCCCTCGATGAGGCTGCTGACGAATGCCTCGTCGGGGTTGAGGCGGTATCCCCGTCGCTCTGTCTCTTTCTTTAGCTTCTCATAGATCGCCTGGATATCAGCCATTCTTGAAAGCCTCGCGGATCTTCTCTTCCTGATATCCGACGATGCACTGCCCGTTAACGACCAGCGTGGGGAACGAGCAGGGAGGGTTCACCTTTTTCACCTCAGCGATCGCCTCATCCCGCTCCGCGCCATTGAGCAGGTCCACGAAAGTGTAATCGTAGGCGACCCCGAGGTCGGTAAGCAGCTGCTTCGTCATCTTGCACCAGACGCAGGTGCTCAGCGCATAAAGCATTACAGTGCCGTTCTTCTTTCCATCGACGTGCTCTACCTTCATATGTTACCACCTTTACACTTGTTCAATATATATCTGTCGTATATTCGAATAAGGAGGCTAAAGCTGCCGGATATGCCGCATCAGCACGTGCGCCAGCAGGAGCGCCAGGAACGGCGCCCAGAGCACCTCGTGGATGCGGATGGACCATGCCTTCGTCAGGGCGCCCATCGTGAGCGGCCCGACGATATCGGAGTTCGTGATGCCGAAGCCCGTGAGGACAAAGGCCAGCGCTACGGCCAGCAGTAACAAGGCGATGGATTTTTTTATGAGCTTTAGAATGGCCTCGTCGTCCATTTATGCCCTCTATCCGACGTAGCTGGCGTTCAGGTCGCCGCTGTTCGAATAACCCCGCTGCTCCCAGTAGCCCTCGTAATCTTTATCGGAAAGCTCGATGCGAGTGACCCACTTGATCCACTTATAGCCCCACTTGCCTTCTGCCACGAGCTGGAACGGGTAGCCCCGCTCAGGCGGAAGCGTGACGTTGTTCATCTTATAGGCCAGCATGATGTCGCTATTCTCGATATAGTCCAGGGGCACCGCGGTCGAGTACCCGTCCGCCGCGTAGAGGATGACAGTCTTCGCCCCGGGCTCGGGGCCCGCGTCGGCCAGGATATCCCGTAAGGGCACGCCTTCCCAGAGGATCGTGACACTCCAGCCCTCGACGCAGTGCAGTGTGGCGACCCGGGATTCGTGGGGATAGGCCAGAACGTCCGCATAGCTGTAGTTCCTCGTGTTATTTACGAGGCCGTCCACGGTGAGCGTGTACGTGCTGATGTTTATATATTGCGGGCCCTTGATGGAGTTCTCGCGGAAATCGCCTATGGACGAGAGGGGCTGGCCGTTATACTGCCTTATCTCGGCGGTGCCCGGCGGTACCTGTATCGTTGTCCTGATCATGGAGAACGCGTACAAGAAAGCCAGCAGCACGACCATGAGAAGAAATATGACAGCGGCGGACCTTCCCCAGTTCATGACCAAAACTCCGGACAATAAGAGCTTATCCCTGAACGTATATCAACTTTCCAGAAAGGGGTACTCTGTGTTTTAAGTTTTATAAGAGACGGAGGGCACTCTGAGACTTAAACGGCAAATTCAATAGAGCAGAAACGGGGAAAACATTATATACAAAATGAGAATAAAAGTACATGTCTACTCTTAGCTGATTTTAGTGCTATTCTTAAAGAGGTATTTAGATGGACGATAAACAGTATAAAGGCACTACCACAATCGGTATAATTTGCAATAACGGGCTCGTCCTGGCCACCGAGAGAAGGGCTACGATGGGCAACCTCATCGCGAGCCGCGATGCCCAGAAGATATACCCGCTGACGGATAACATCGCGATGACCATCGCGGGTTCTGTGGGCGACGGCCAGAAGCTCGCGAGGATGCTCCAGGCGGAGGCCAAGCTTTTCGCGCTGCGGCGCCACGGGCCCATGTCGATAAATGCGCTTTCCATGCTTCTATCCAACCTGCTCTGGGAGAACAGGATATTCTATATCCAGGTCCTCGTAGGCGGAGTAGAAGGGGCGGGGCCGAAGCTGTATTCGCTTGACCCGGCAGGCGGGATGATCACGGAGGTCAAGTTCTCCTCGACCGGCTCGGGCTCCCCGCTGGCATACGGCGTCCTGGAGGACCGCTATAAGCCGGACATGAGCGTGGAGCAGGGCGTAGAGCTGGCCGCCAAGGCCCTGGAGTCCGCGATGAAGAGGGACTCCGCGTCGGGCAACGGCATGCAGTTCTGCGTTATAACCCCCGGGAAAGTCGAGATATTCGAGCGTGAAGTGAGCAAGCAGGTCTGCAACTCATAAGCGGACCACTTTTTAATTTTTTCTCCAGAGGAGAAAAACGATGGGAATCGAAGATGTTTTATCAGACCTGAAGAAAAAAATTCAGGATAAGCTGCCCAAAGGCATCACGATATCGGACGTCGAGTTCGAGGGGCCGGAGCTTGTCATCTATACGGTGGACCCCAAGGCGTTCGCCGATAATGGCGATATCATCCGGTCATTGGCGAAGGACCTGCGCATGCGCATCGTCGTCCGCCCGGACCCCAAGATGCTCGCCGAGCCCGAGCTGGCGATAAAGAAGATCGCCGAGATCGTGCCCGCCGAATCGGGCGTCACCAACCACTACTTTGACACGGAGACCGGAGAGGTCATTATCGAGGCGGAGAAGCCGGGCCTGGTCATAGGCCGGCACGGCTCCACGCTGCGCGAGATCACGAAGCACATCGGCTGGACGCCGAAGGTCGTGCGCACCCCGCCCATCGAGTCGACCACTGTCCGCGACATACGGCGCTACCTGCGTGGAGTAAAGGATGAGAGAAAGGCTATTTTAAAGGTCATTGGGAAGAAGATCCACCGCCCCATCATGAACAAGGAGCAGTGGATACGCATCACTTCCCTGGGCGGCTGCAAGGAAGTCGGTAGGAGCTCGTTTTTGCTGAGCACGCCTGAAACTCGCATATTGATCGATTGCGGCGTTACAACGGGCTCGGAGTCGAACGGCACGCCGTACCTGTACGTGCCGGAGGTCAGCCCGCTTAGCAGCCTGGACGCGGTCGTCCTCACGCACGCGCACCTGGACCACTGCGGCATGATACCACTGCTCTTTAAGTACGGTTACGAAGGTCCCGTCTATATGACACCCCCCACCCGGGACCTTATGGCGCTGCTGCAGCTCGATTACATCGAGGTGGCCAACCGTGAAGGCAAGAGGCCGCCCTACGAGTCCGCCCTGATCCGGGAGACGCTGAAGCACACTATCACGCTGAACTATGGCGACGTGACGGACATCGCCCCGGACGTCAGGCTGACGTTCTACAATTCCGGCCACATCCTGGGGAGCGCCTGCGCGCACTTCCACGTCGGCGAAGGCCTGTACAACGTGGCCTTCTCGGGGGACTTCAAGTACGAGAAGACCCGCCTGTTCGACCCGGCCGTCAACCAGTTCCCGAGGATCGAGACGCTGGTCATGGAGGCCACCTATGGCGGCATGCACGACATGCAGCCCTCCCGCCGGGAAGCGGAGATCGACCTGCAGAACGCCATCCGCAGGACGCTCCAGCGTGGCGGAAAGGTGCTGATACCGACCTTCGCCGTCGGGCGTTCGCAGGAAGTCATGATCGTGCTGGAAGAGTCTATCCGCAAGGGCATCATCGACAACGTGCCCGTGTACCTCGACGGCATGATCTGGGAGGCGACGGCCATCCATACCACGTATCCCGAATACTTGAACGTCGAGCTGCAGGACATGATCTTCCATAAGGGCCAGAACCCGTTCCTGTCCTCGTCTTTCGTCCAGGTGGACTCGCCCCAGAAGCGGCAGTCCATCCTCGCCGACCCTGCGCCGTGCATCGTCCTGGCGACGTCGGGCATGATGAACGGCGGCCCGGTCATGGAGTACTTCAAGCAGTACGGCGCCGACAGGCGAAACACGCTCATCTTCGTCGGGTACCAGGCCGAAGGGACCATGGGCCGGCGCATTCAAAAAGGATGGAGCGAGATCCCCATCTCATCGGAGGGGAAGACCGAGGTCATGAAAGTGGAGATAGAAGTCGCGACCGTCGACGGCTTCTCCGGCCATTCGGACCGCAGGCAGCTCATGGAGTATGTTAAGCGCATGGACCCGCGGCCGGAGCGCATCATCACGAACCACGGCGACGAAAACAAGTGCCTCGACCTCGCCAGCTCCATTTATAAGAAGTACAAGTACGAGACCAAGTCGCCGATGAACCTCGAGACCATCCGGCTGATATAAAACTTTAGGGGCTTCGGCCCCCTTTTCTTTTATCTTCTCAGGTATAATAGCGTAGCCGCCGCAATGGCTAGAATGGCTACGAGCGCGATAATGAGCCATACATCGACGTTCGATAGCAGCCCGGGCGCTGGCGTGGATGCGGGAGTCGGCTTCGGGGCTGGCGTGGGCGTCGGGGTCGGATTGATCGACGGCTTCGGCGCGGGCGTCACCGTGAAATCGGGAGCCATCGGCATGAACGAAGAGCTATCATTGCGGGTGACCAGGCCGCCGGGCTCGTGGGAAGGCCTGGGCGTCGGAGTCGGAGACGGGCCCGCTGTCGGCGTGGGAGTGGCCGTGGAGATATCAAGGTCGATCTGGACATCACCGCTCACGACTTTAAGATACGATGCGGAGTGGCCGTTATAGGTAGCGGTGACCACGTAATTCCCCTGGGCGACGTTGAACTCGTAATAACCGGCATGCCCGTCCTTATCGACGGTGGTGTACTGGCCAGAATCGGGGCCGGCCAGCGTTACGACAGCACCGTTCACGGCAGTGCCGCCATAGCTTACGTAGCCGTAGATCTTGCTCGTAGACTGGGCCGTCGCGCAGGCGGCCGTCAACAGCAGGGCCGCTAACACGCATAACGTTAAAAGAAATTTACCCGGTCTCACAGCACATCCCGCCCAAATAAGTATTATCTAACCCTTCAAGTTAGATATATTAATCGTTAAACTTCCCCTCGATAATTAATTATAATAATATGGCTAATATGTTCCGGGGGTTACAAGCCGATGTCCGGCACTCGTTATTTACCGGAGCTAACGGAAAAGGAGATGCTCGAGCTGCTCGACGCCGAGCGCGTGGGCCGGCTCGGGCTGAACGACGAGCCCCAGCCCTACATCGTCCCGACTGATTTCGCGTTTAAGGACGGGGCCATCTACATCCATTCGCCCGTGGAAGGAAAGAAGACGGCGCTGGCTCGCAGGGACCCTCATGTCTGTTTTGAGGTGGACCGGTATAACGAGAACGTGACTGAATATCAGAGCGTCATCGTCAGGGGCGATATCGAGGAAGTGCTAGATGCGGCCGAGAAGCGGGAGGCCATGCGCCTGATGGCGAAAAAAGCCGCCCGCTCTGGCGGGTGGAAGGCGCACATACAGGGCACTCCTGGCATGGGCTCCATTGTCATCTTCAAGATCAGGATCAATGAGATGACGGGCATCAAGTCGCCCAACGGCGGCCACCCTTAATGGCACGCGCTCTTACAGCCGCAGCCCCTCTTTTCAGGAATTACGGACAGGCAGCGAATGACATAATCCTGTAAGGCCGCGCCCAGCTTTTCCATTTCTTCGACGACTTCCCCGTGGGATATGGTTTCGTGGCCGATGCCCGCCGCGTAGTTCGTGGCCACGGCGACGCAGGCGTAGCACATGCCCAGCTCCCGGGCCAGGACACACTCCGGTACGCCGGTCATTCCCACCACGTCGCCGCCGAGGGCGGCGAACATGCGTATCTCGGCCGCCGTCTCGAACCTGGGGCCTTCCGCACAGACGTAGGTGCCTTTATAATGTAGTCGATGCTTGCGATGCATCACTTCAGCCATGCATTCTCTCATGTCCTGGCAGTAGGGCTCCGTGACGTTGGTGTGGACGACGCAGCCCTCCTCATCGAAAAACGTCGAAGGCCGGGACTTAGTAAAATCCAAAAACTGGTCCACGAGCACGAAGTCTCCGGGCTCTATTTCCTTCCTGAGGCTTCCCACGGAGCACACTCCGATGATGCGCTCGACGCCGATCTGCTTTAGCGCCATGATGTTGGCACGGTAGTTGACCCTGTGGGGAGCGCAGGTGTGGCCAGCGCCGTGCCTGGGAATAAAAGCGAACTCCTCGCCATCGGCCATATAGAACGATACCTCTACCGCGCCATACTTCGTATCGACGACCCTCTTTTCCTTGAGCGTTGCGCTCGCCACATCGTAAAACCCGGTGCCGCCGATGACGGCCAGTCGAGGCATATGGGCGACATTGATAACGGCTTGCATAAATAATTATGCATCCGCCATCTCACCACAGTGGTCACAGTGGTGAATTATAGTCCTCCGTGGCCTCTGTGGTTCACTTGCGGCAGACGAATAGCCCGTACCCAAACTCCCCGAGGAACTGCCCCATCTTGTTGCCCTCGTCGATGATCCGCTTTGCGTCGGGGTTGGTCATGTAGAGCCACATGGACTTGATGGCGGCGGCGAACGTCTTCAGGCCGTCCTCGCGGCGCGTTTCCATCTCCGTATTCAAGTCCATCAAATAATGGCTGGCCTGAACGCTGCCGAACTGATTTTCGAATAGTTCCTTCCAGTCCTCGAAGGTGAGCATGCCCTTACTGGTCGTGGAGCCGAATGCCGTAAAGACAGACTTGAGTTCGTCCAGCCGCTCGCCCATCTTTTCCATGGTCTCCCGGGTGATGCACACCTCGTTATCGCATACCGGGCCGCCCTTCTTTACGACGCGGTAGTATCCCTCTATGGCCTTCTCCACATCGTCCATGAACACGGTCACCGACTCGACGACGACCGCATCGAAGGTCTCCGGCTCGAACGGCAGCGAGCGGGCGTCGCACCCTACGAAGGTCGTCTTATCCGCCACGCCCATCAGCCGGGCACGGGACCTGGATTCCTTGATCATCCGGGGCATGATGTCGACGCCGACGACATTACATCCCATGGCGGCCAGCCTACAGGACGTCTTGCCCATGCCGCAGCCCACGTCCAATACCTTCCACCCTTGCATAATGCCGGCCGCCTCTATCAGCTTCTCCGTGGCGTCCCACCCGCCGATGTGCTTCGCGGACCCCAGGGAGGCTAAAAGGTCGAGATATGAAAATTTATCCTTATCCTGCTTTAAAATGGCGTTGTCCATCCTGCCACACCCTACGGTATAAATATAATATACATTTATATAATATTAATTGAGGATAAGGCTCGATAAAAGGCCGGTAAAAAAATAGACGTTTTCGCTTAATAGACCAGCAGACGTTTGATCTTATTCAGGATGGCCCGTCCATCGCCGCCCAATGCCGGGAGCTTCTTCAGCTTCTCTACGTCGGTCTCGCCGTTGATGTTGATGACGAAGACCGCGCCCTTCTCCGACGAGTAGATATCCTTGAAGTCGTAGATGGCGCCCACGACCATGAGCTTGCCCGTATAGACCAGTTCCCGTATCTTTTCGTCATTGAGCAGGGTGTCGACCTGCTCGTCGACGTTCGCCTCGGTCAGCAGCGTCTCGAAATAAGCCTCCTCGCTGACGGGCTTCACCGTGGGCGGATGGTCCGCCATGTACACGGCGATGCCGCCTTTCTTTATCAGCAGCTTCTGGACTTCGGCCACCGTCGGCTTGATGAACTCCAGCGACCGGATGATACGGTAATGTTCCCCGCTCACGTCCTGCGTTGACGCGTGGATGGCTCCGCAGCCGGTGTGGCCCAGGATCATCAGGATGGGCGTGTGAAGGTGGCCAACGCCGTACTCGATACTCCCCAGGTTAGGCTCGACCCGGTTCCCGATATTTTTAATAGAAAAGACCTTCCCGATCTCGTCGTCGAGCGCCCGCTCGAGCACCCGGGAATCGGAGCAGGTCACGAGGGTGATGTCCGGATGCTGGGCGTCGACGATGCGATCGTACTTACCCGTCTTTGTCGATTCAGCCGAATACTTCTTGTTATAGGTGAGCTTTTCCGTTAAAGTGGCAAGTCCCTTTCCAGCAGTAGTGGTTCCTGTCATTAATGTCCTCCTTTAAAATAAAAAAAGAAAAGGAAAGGAGATCTTACTTGATCTCCTGTCCGATCCGCCTTGCGGCCTCGTGATATATCAGCGACAGCGGGATCTCCACGGGGCAGCCGTCTTCGCACATGCCGCAGTTGCAGCAGTCGCCGCCCACCATGCCCATCCGGGCCATGTGGTAGTTCATGGACGGCGGGATATCGCCCTTGCCCTCGTAGGCCTGGGGCTGGAGCTTCATGTCGAAGGTCGCGGGGCAATTCAAAGTACAGCCCTGGCACTTGATGCACTTCTTAAACTGTTCGGCCCAGAACGCCGGGTCCGCGGCGGCTGCGAACTGCTTCTTCTGGTGCTTGGCCGCCAGCTTGAGCATGGACTGCTCCGTCTTCGCGCGAAGCTCGAGGCCCTTCGGATCTGGGGCGGAGACGGCGATGGCCTTCGCCCCTATGGCGCTGTCCATCAGCTTTGCGCCTTTCGCGCTGCAGACCTCCACGAACGTCGCCTTACCTGCCATGGGGCCGACGACGCCCCAGTTGCCGCACGCCAGGTCCGCCTGGGTGGGGATCTTTACGTCACAGCGCTGGCAGTTCTTCCGGCGACCGGAGCCCTGGTCCTCGAGGTCGTCGATCTTGATCTCCTTGTGCTCGCCGTTCTTCAGCACGATGATGAACTTGCCACGGTCGATCTCTTCCTTGACAACGTCGTCCGGGTTAACGCCATAGTATTTCTCGATCATCTCGCGGCCTGCGATGGGTTGGACCGTGCCACCGCAGTTGACACCGATCATCAGCAGGTTGTCCCTGTTGACCTTGCCGCGCTTGGCCATGACGAGTATCGCCCGGGCGTCACACGGTTTGACGGGCAGCGCGATCTTTTTGTCCCTCGCGCCGTTCATGTACTGTACGACGAACTTGCCGATGGCGACGGGCGCGCAGTGCAGCGAGCCCGCCGACTTGATGACCTCCTTCGGGTCGGTGAAGACCGTCGGCACGCCGTCGTACAGGTCGGCGCCCCTGGTCATGGCGACGACCGCATCGACGGCCTTGCTCTCCAGCGCGTGCGTCAGCAGCGCCGTTACGGCACCGCCGCACTCGCCCGCAGCACAAACAGCCTCGCTGCCCGCGCTGGCGTAGAACATGTCCTTGACATTGACCATGTTAGTGACCTCCTATCGTGGGCGCGACCTTGATAGGCGCAACCGGCTTCTTTTCTTCCTTCGGGATCGGAATGATCCTGGCTGCACAGGCCTTGAACTCGGGCATCTTCGCGAACGGGTCCAGGGCCGGGTTGGTCAGCATGTTGGCGCTGCACTCGGCGAAGTGGAACGGGATGAAGATGACGCCCTTCATGATGTTCTTGGTCACCTTGGCGGCGATCTCGATCTCGCCCCTCCTGGACTTGACCTTGACCCTGTCGCCGTCCTTTATGCCGAGGGCCTTTGCGTCCTCCGGGTTAACCTCGACGAAGCCGGTCTTGACCTCCGCATCGAGCGTGGGCGACCGCCGGGTCATGCTGCCCGTGTGGTAGTGGAAGATCATCCGGCCAGTGGTCAGGATGAGCGGGTACTCCGCATCGGGCACTTCTGCAGGCGGCTTGAACGATACCGGGAAGAAGATGCCCATGCCGTCCGGGTGGCTGAACTTCGCCATGTGCAGGATCGGCGTTCCAGGATGATCGACCGCCGGGCAGGGCCAGTGGAGAGCTTCGGGCTTTCGAAGCCGCTCGTAGGTCATGCCGGCGTACTGCGGGGTAGTCTTCCGGACCTCCTCGAAGATATCTTCCTGCGACTTGTAATCAAAGCCCTTGACGCCCATCTTCCCTGCGATAAGCCCGATGATCTCCCAGTCCGGCTTTGCCTGGCCGGGCGGCTTGACCGCGGGCCTCAGAAGCTGCACGCGACGCTCGGTGTTGGTGAAGGTGCCGTCCTTCTCCGCGAACGATGCGGCGGGCAACACAACCGAAGCCTTCTGGGCCGTTTCGGTCATGAAGATATCCTGGACGACGAGGAAGTCGACCTTTTCCAGAGCGTGTCTAACGTGGTTCACGTCGGGGTCGGACACCATCGGGTTTTCGCCCATGATGTACAGCGACTTGATCTTGCCC
>NZ_DATJPM010000039.1 GCF_035506375.1 Methanocella sp. | reverse complement strand
CCGCCAGCAGCGGGGTGTGCCCCGCGGACATGTTCGTCATGCCGTTGGCGAAAGCCATGCCGACCGGGCCGGCCTTGTCTCCGACTAACAGATCGATGTGGGCGACCTCGTTGCCCTCGCCGATCAATGCTTCTCCGACTAGATACACGATTCCTACCTCATGACGCCTTAATACCCTGATACGTTATAAATTTTGGCGTAATCGTGTCAAGGCCCACAAAAATAGGTTAAGCTACACGAAGACCGTTATAGCCCCGCCAAGTGAAAACAAGCCCGCGAAGACTGTTTCGAGCGCTAAGGCCGCGAAGCTAACGCAAAGACCGCGAAGATATATAAATGAAGGTCATATCATAAATTGAAAAATCGAAAAGCCATTAGACATAAAATAATTATTAAATAAGTCTTCGCGGTCTTGTATTCACTTCGCGGGCTTAAAACAAGTCATCCAGAAAGACAACAGCTATTATACAACACAGCATAAATGTTAAATAATATCCTCGTGTCGCTTCAGGCCCGCTTCGAGTTACTTCGTGGCTGAAATAGTCTTCGAGCGTTCTTATTGAGCCTGGAGAGGCTTTATTCTTTCATGAGGCCCGGGCACTGGTAGTTTCGGGGCATGAGCTTGATAAGAGGCTCTTTAGCGCCCTGGCTGATATAATAGAGCTTGTTATTGCCCTCCCACTCGAAGGTGACGATGCCGTCGTCCAGAAGCTTTTGCATGTACCGGTAGACCAGGCTCTTCTCAATGCCCAGCTTATCGGATAGCCGCTGGTTGGTGATGCCTGGGGTGTCCATCAGCGCGCTAAGTATCTGGCGGCTGGAGTCGCTCCTCAGGTAAGATGCGATGAGCTTCTCCCGGTCGTCGTAGGTGTGCGAGTTCACGAAAATGCGGTTGAACTTGCCGATCTTCCGGAGCACGATGCGGCCCTCGGCCTCGAGGCACTGGACGTAATAGCGGACGGTGCCGATGTTCATGTATTCATCCCTGGCCAGCTCGGGCGCCGTGCAGCCCGGGTTGTCCGTAATATAGGTAAATACTTCGCGCTTATTTGGATTATTGCTCTTCCTGGTGCGGCGGACGACGAATACCGCCGCTCCGAACGAGGCGATGGCGCCGATCAGTATCCCCGGCAGGGCGTAGAGCTGTATCCACAGGGGCAACTGAAAAAACGAGACGGCGCTGTCGGCTCCGCCTGTATCGGCCCCGGCCATCTGCTCGGGCGTCCCGATGCCGACTTCATTCGCGCTCGAGTTATGGGGTACCACGACGTAGCCGCCGTTGCCGGCGGCAGTATGGGGCCTCACAATTTCCAGCAGCAGGAAATATGCCAGTACGCAGGCTACGATAAGCACCATTGCGACGGCTGCAAGCCTTAAAGCTCCCCGCTTCCCGGCCATGCTAAGAGGATACTGCTCAGGTTGTTATTTAATCTTTTCCTGCCCCGCAGAAACCGGGATTCCGGCGAGCGTGCCCTCCTTCAGCCGTTTCACAAAGCCCAGGGTCTCGCCCGGGCCCGCCCCCCTCGCAACCATGGCCACGATGGCGCTCCCCACGATGGCGCCATCGGCGCCCATGCCGATGATATCCCGCACGTGCTCCGGCCCCGAGATGCCGAAGCCGACGGCGACGGGCGTGCCGTTCGAGCACTCGACGGCGCGGGCGACCGATGCGCCCAGCCCCTTTGCCAGGTCACGGCGGGCGCCGGTGACGCCCATGCTGGAGACCAGGTATACGAAGCCCGAGGCGTTCTCCATTATCATCCGCATGCGGGCCGGGGGAGTGTTCGGCGTCACGATGTGGATGTAGTCGACGCCGTTCGCCCGGCAGGCATCACGGAGCCGGCCGCTCTCCTCGAAGGGCAGGTCGGCGACGATGAGGCCGCCGACGCCCGAGTCCTTGCAGTCGGCCGCGAACTTCTCCACGCCCCTCTGTAGCACGATGTTATAGTATGTGAGATATACGACGGGCACTTTTTTATCGAGCCTCTTCGAGAGCTCGAACGCCAGGTCCGTGTTCATGCCCGCCTTCAGCGCCCGGTCCACGGCCGCCTGGATGACCGGGCCGTCGGCGATCGGGTCGGAGAAGGGGACGCCCAGCTCGAGGACGTCGACGCTTCCGGAGTCGATGAGCGCCTGGGCCAGGATGAAGGACTCCTCGGGCGACGGGTCGCCTAAAGTAATATACGCGAGCAGGGCGCCCTCGCCCTTTTCCTTCAGCTCCGAGAACTTTTCGTCCAGCCTCAGAGCGACACCCCCATGTGCTTAGCCACCGTTTCGACGTCCTTATCTCCCCTGCCCGAGAGGTTGATGACCACGACGGATCTTTTATTGAAGTCTCCGCGGTTCTTCATGGCCCAGGCCACGGCGTGCGCCGACTCCAGCGCCGGCAGGATGCCCTCCACCATGCCCAGCTCCTGAAAAGCGGCGAGGGCCTCGTCGTCCGTGGCGTAGCTGTACTCCGCCCGGCCCACGTCGCGCAGTAAGGCGTGCTCTGGCCCCACGGCCGCATAATCTAATCCTGCCGAGACGCTGTGCGTGTCGAGGATCTGGCCATAGCGGTCCTGGAGGATGTAGGTGTAGGAGCCGTGTAGCACGCCCTTCTTTCCCGTCTGGAAGCGGGCCGCGTGTTTTTTTGTGGAAATGCCGCAGCCCCCGGCCT
This sequence comes from Methanocella sp., assembly GCF_035506375.1. Taxonomy (NCBI): domain Archaea; kingdom Methanobacteriati; phylum Methanobacteriota; class Methanomicrobia; order Methanocellales; family Methanocellaceae; genus Methanocella; species Methanocella sp. The sequence goes on along the minus strand of NZ_DATJPM010000039.1, from coordinate 97,585 downwards.
CCACCCCGATAAGCCGCACCCCTTCGTCGTCGATGAAGCCGGAAAAGATGCCGATGGCGTTGCTTCCGCCGCCCACGCATGCCACGACGGCGTCGGGGAGCCTGCCCTCTTTATCTAATATCTGCTCCCGCGCCTCCCGGCCGATGACGCTCTGGAAGTCCTTGACGATGGCCGGATACGGGTGGGGCCCGTAGGCCGTGCCGAACAGATAGTGAGTGTCGTCCAGGCAGGTGACCCAGGAGCGCATTGCCTCGCTGATGGCATCCTTCAACGTTCGCGTACCGTTCTTCACGGCGACCACTTCGGCGCCCAGGAGCCGCATGCGGAACACGTTCATCTTCTGGCGCTGGATGTCCACCTCCCCCATGTAGATGGTGCACTTCATGCCCAGCGCCCGGGCGGCAGTGGCCGTGGCCACGCCGTGCTGGCCCGCCCCCGTCTCGGCGATGAGCCTCGTCTTGCCCATCCGCTTCGCCAGTAATGCCTGGCCCATGGTGTTGTTGATCTTGTGGGCGCCGGTGAACGCCTGGTCCTCCCTTTTTAGATAAATGTTAAAGCCGTACTTCGCGCTCATGTTCTTCGCGGGCGTCAGCGGCGTGGGCCTGCCCACGTACTCCCGCAGGTAAGCTTCCAGCTCGCCGCGGAACGACAGGTCGTCCTTATACCGAAGGTATGCCGCCTCCACTTCCTGAAGGGCGGGCACCAGCATCTCGGGCACGTAGGTGCCCCCGTACTCGCCGTACCGGCTACTGATGGCCATCGGAGGCCTCCTTCGCGTTCTCGATAAATGCGGTGACGAGCCGGATGTCCTTGGCCCGGCCCTCGCCCTCGACGCCGCTGGCCACGTCCACGGCGTATGGCCGGACCTCCCGGACGGCGGAGGCCACGTTTTTGGGGTTCAGCCCCCCGGCGAGTATCACGGGCTTTTTCACGGCAGCGACGATCCTCTTAGAGATAGCCCAGTCGTGGATCGCCCCGCTGCCCCCGCGGTTCGGGGACGCGGTGTCCAGCAGGATGGCATCGGCCACCTTCTCGTATTCCAGGGCCTTCTCCATCTCCCGGCCCTCGCCCACGTGGACCGCCTTGACGATGCACGTCCCCGGCAGCGCCTTCTTTATTTCAGATACCATTTCGGGCGGCTCGTCGCCCTGGAGCTGTATGGCCCCGGGGCGGATGGCGTGCGCCGCATCCACTGCCTCGCCCACGGTGGATGGCATCATCACGATGACCGGCCTCACGGCCGGGGGCAGCGTCTTCGCGATCGCCCGGGCCTGCTCGACTGTAATGCGCCGCGGCGACCGGGCCAGGAGCATCCCCACGGCGTCCGCGCCCGCCTCGGCGCACTTCATGGCGTCCTCCGGCGTGCAGACGCCGCAGATCTTTACTTTCACGTGCCGGCCTCCGAGCACGAATATTCAATATATTCCATCAGCTTATCGTAGGCCGCGCCGGAGATGACCTTTTCCGCCGCGACGTCCAGGGCTTCCGGCAGCGTCGGCGCGCCGCCTCCCACGTAGATGCCGCACGCCGCGTTGAGAAGCACGATGTCGAGCTTCGGCCCGCGGGCGCCCCGGAGGATGTCGAGCGTCGTGGCGGCGTTCGCCTTCGCGCCCCCTCCCCCCAGGTCTTCTACGCTCGCCTTTTTGATGCCCAGGCTTTCGGGCGTCAGGGTGTACGGGCGGACCGTGCCGTCCCTTAATTCACAGGCGTATGTCGGCCCGAACGTGGAGGCCTCGTCGAGGCCCCCGGCGCCGTGGACGACCAGCGCCCTCTCGACGCCTAAATTGCTCAGTACCCGGGCGATGGGCACGACCAGGCCCCGGTCGTAGACGCCCATGACCTGGGCCCGCGCCGAGGCCGGGTTCGTCAGCGGCCCCAGCAGGTTGAACACCGTGCGGATGCCGAGCTCTTTCCTGGGGCCGAGCGCGTGGCGCATGGCCCCGTGGAAGGCCGGGGCGTACATGAAGCCGAAGCCGATGTCCTCGATCATCCGCTTCACGGCGGCCGGGGCCAGCTCTATGCGGGCGCCGAGGGCCTCGAGCACGTCTGCGCTGCCCGACTTCGACGTGACCGACCGGTTCCCGTGCTTGGCGACGGGTATGCCGGCCGCCGCCACGACGAAGGAGGCCGCGGTGCTTATGTTAAAAGTCTTGATGGCGTCTCCTCCGGTGCCGCACATGTCCACGAGCGGCCGGCCCACGTCGGGCGTTATGTTTAGGGCGAACTCTCGCATCCCCATGGCGAAGGCGGTCACCTCCTCCACGGAGGCGCCCTTCATGCGCAGCGCCGTCAGGAACCCGCCGATCTGGGAAGGGGTGGCCCGGCCGGACATGATGTGGCGCATGGCGTCGGCGGCCTCCTCCCGGGACAGGTCTTTGCGGTCCACGAGCTTCTGGATGAAAAAGCCCATGTCATGGGCGATCAGCTGCATTCAGACACCCCGGTATAAAAAGTTCTTCAGCAGCACCTTGCCGTAGTCCGTGAGGATCGATTCCGGGTGGAACTGGACGCCCTCGATGGGGTACTCCCGGTGCCGTATGCCCATGATCTCCCCGTCGTCGCTCTTCGCCGTGACCACCAGGCACTCGGGAAGCCCCTCTTTTTTCACGGCGAGAGAGTGGTACCGGGCGGCCGTGATGGTGTCCCGTATGCCGGCGTAGATGCCCCGGCCGTCGTGCCGGATGCAGCTCGACTTGCCGTGTAATGGAGCGCAGGCCCGGGACACGACGCCCCCGAAGGCGATGCCGATGGCCTGGTGGCCCAGGCACACTCCCATGATGGGTATCCGGGGCCCGAGCTCTTTTATTATCTGGACGCAGCTCCCGGAGTCCTCGGGCTTGCCCGGCCCGGGGCTCAGGATGATGCGGTCTGGCGCCTTTTCGAGCACCTCGTCGACGGTGATGGTGTTCGGGACTACCTCGGGGTCGGCCCCGAGTTCGCCGACGTACTGGTACAGGTTATACACGAACGAGTCGATATTGTCGATGATCAGCACTTTCACGCTATTCGCCTCCTTTAAGCGATCTTCCCAGGGCGCCGAGCATGGCCGCCCCCTTATTCATCGATTCCAGGTGCTCCTTCTCGGGCACGGAGTCCATGACGATGCCGGCGCCGGCCTGGACGTACGCCTTCCCGTTCTTCAAAAGAATGGTCCGGATGGCGATGGCCAGGTCGGAGTTCGAGTTAAAGCAGAAGTAGCCCACGCAGCCCGCGTAAAGTCCCCTCCGGCGCCCCTCGAGCTCCTCGATGATCTGCATGGCCCGCGTTTTCGGGGCGCCCGACACCGTGCCGGCCGGGAAAGTAGCCACGAGCACGTCCACGGCGTCCATGTCGTCGCGCAGGTCGCCCACCACGTTGGACACGATATGCTGGACGTGGGAGTACTTCTCCACGGACATGTAGTCATTGACCCTGACGCTGCCGAACTTTGCCACCTTGCCCACGTCGTTCCTCCCCAGGTCGACGAGCATCACGTGCTCGGCCAGCTCCTTGGGGTCTGACTTCATCTCCTGCTCCATGAGCAGGTCCTCCTCCCGGGTCCGGCCGCGCTTCCGTGTGCCGGCGATGGGGCGGACGGTGACTTTCCTGTCCTCGACCTTGACGAGGATCTCGGGGCTGGAGCCCACGATGCCCGTGCCCCCGCACTCGAGGAAATACATGTACGGCGACGGGTTGATCTCCTTGAGGGCCTGGTACAGCGCCACCGGGTCGAAGTCCGCCTCGGCCTCCGCCCGGAGCGAGAGCACGATCTGGAAGGCGTCCCCGTCCAGGATGTACTCCTTCGCCCGCTTCACCATCTCCATATATCGCTCCCGTGGCATGGAGTATGTAAGCTCCAGCTTCACGGCCTCCGACGAGGGCGGCCGGGCCGTCTCGCCGCCGGCCAGTGACCTCTTCATGGCGGCTATGCGGGCCTTTGCCCCTTCGATGTCGCCGGAGAAGTCGTTCGATATCAGGAGCAGCTTTTTTAAGCCGTGATCGTACACGGCCAGGTCCCTCACGAAGGCCAGCTCCGCGTCGGGGCAGCCAAGGTCGTCGCACGCCGAGCAGCCCACGCTGTCGAAGTACCGGATGAAATCGTAGGAGATATACCCGGCGAGCCCCCCGTAGAAGACGGGCAGGGGCGCCTTCTCGTTCACGAAGACGGGGCCCGCGGGCCGGAAGCCGGCCAGCACGTCCTTGAGGAATGCGACGGGGCCCTTTTTGTAGGGTATTTTTTTACCGTTGAGGAGGATGGAGCCGTCCTTGACGGTTATGAGTTCGCCGCCGGCACCGACGAACGAGAACCTGGCGGACTTTTCTCCGAGGTCTGCCGACTCGAACAGGAAGGCGCGGTCTCCATGGCCCTTGAGGCGCAGGTACGCGTCCAGAGGCGTGGCTGACGGCCTGGCCACTTCGATGATCGGCGTGACACACGCCGGCCTCCGGAGGCGTTCCCGTATCGATGCCGGGCTCAGCAGGGGCCGGCTATAGTCGTATTCGAGCATCTACGGCACCCCGTAAACGAGCAAGCTCAGGGCTTTTCCGGGGTCCTTCGACCGCATCAGGGCGCTCCCGACGAGGGCGGCGTCGCAGTATTCGAGCGCCTCCATGAGCTGCTCCCGCGTCCCGATGCCGGACGCGCTGACTACGGTGCCGTCGATGAGCGGCGCCAGGCGGGCCGTCCTGCGGAGGTCGACCTCGAGCGTGTCCTTGTCCCGGTTGTTCACCGCGTACAGCGTGGCCCCGGCGGACCCGGCGCGCTGGATGTCGTCCTCGCCGTGCACTTCCACCAGGGGCTCCATCCCGTAGGACCGGGCTTCGGAGATCATGTCGGAAAGGCAGTCGGGGGAAAAGAAGGAGGCGATCAAAAGTAGGCTGTCGGCGCCGAGGGCGAACGATTCTTTTATCTGGGCGGGATGAAAGAGGAAGTCCTTCCGGAGCACCGGCAGGCCGCAACTGGCCTCTTTCAGGCTGGCGGTCGAGCCCCCGAAGAACCGGGGCTCGGTGAGCACCGATATGCCGCAGGCGCCGTTATTTTTAAAGGAGAGCGCCAGGGACGATACGTCGGCTACCCGTCTCAGCCGGCCCGCGGTGGGCGAGGCCGGCTTGACCTCGGCAATGACAGGGGGCCTTCCGTCCTGTTTTGCCGCCGCAATAAATTCCACGAGGCTTAATGGCCGCCTGTCGGGGCCTGCGTCGCCCTCGTATGGCACGTAGTCGCGCTTGCGGGCCTGGAGTATGTCAGTAAAGTTCAACCGGTTCACCACGTACAACTTTATACTTTGATGTATAAAAACATACATCAAATTATTTATTTATACTTTCCGCATGGCCGGCGAAAACGATGGTAAAAAAAGGGAAAAGTGGAGCCATAAAGGCTCCGGCGCTTTTATTTGGGCTTCTGGATTTCCGGTACGGCGGCCAGCTTTGCCTCATCGTCCTTGACGAACGGCATCCACCAGTTATACTTTTTAAGCAGGACCATGATTGACGGCACTATCACCAGGCGCATCAGCGTCGCGTCCAGGAGGATCGCCATACACAAAACGAAGCCGAACTCCTTCAGCATGATGGTGCTCGACAACATCATGGACCCGAAGGCGGACGCCATCACGAGGCCGCACAGGGTGATGATGGTGCCGGAGGACTCGATGGCGTTCTCGATGGCCGCCTCCTCGCTGAAGCCCTTGTAGACCTCCTCCCGTATGCGCGTCACCAGGAAGATGTCGTAATCGACGCCCAGGCCCATGAGCACGCAGAAAAGGATAATGGGCAGCATCCAGTAGACCGAGGCATGGAGCCAGAACTGGAACACCAGGATGAACACGGCCAGCGTCCAGAACATGCTCATCAGCAGGGTCATGATCAGCCGGGCGGGCGTGAAGACGGACCGGAGCAGGACGAGGAGCACCAGGAATATGCCGATGAGCACGACCGGTATGACCAGGATGTACTTGTCGGTGCACATCTTCTGGTACTCGTAGGAGCCCACCGAGCTACCGCCCAGCAGGAGCGCGGTCCCGGGGTTTTCGGCTTCGTACGCCTTTAGCTCCTGCTTCATGGCGTCGGTGGACCTCTGGGCCTGGTCTGAGAACGGCGAGCCGTTGAACGCCACGTAGATGACCGTGGTGCGCCCGTCGATGCCGGTGCTGTTGTCCATGTAGTTCTGGTAGTACTCCTTTTCGGCGCCTTTGTAGGCCGACAGGTTGTCGTACTCGATGGTCACCCCCTCGGGGCGGGTCATGGAGTACACCTTATCGACGCCTGGCGTGGCCGCGAGCATGGAGGACAGGGCTTCCACCCGGCCCAGGGCGGCGGCCGAGTAGTTCCCGTCCGGCCCCGCCAGGTTCTCCGGAAGCGTGGCGACGACCATGCCCTTTTCGAGTGCTCCGCTGCCGAACTCGCTGTTCATGAGGTCGTAGCCCATCTTGCTGGCGTAGGAGTCCGGCATCATTGAGACGAAGTCGTTGCCCAGCTGGAGGTTCGAGTAGATATAGAGCGCGGGCACGGTGATCAGGAGCGCGATGGCGAATATTACCTTTGAGTGCTTGAGCACTTTATGGGTGATCGCCCGCCAGGCCTTGCCGAGCTTGCCCGGGCCGGACATGTAAAGCTTCTTGGGCCAGAAGAGCCGGTCTCCGGCGATCGTCAGGACGGCGGGCACCAGCGTCAGCGCCACGAGCATGCAGAAGAGCACGGCGCTCGCGGTGCCGATGCCAATGGACCGGAATATGCCGTTGTCGATGAGCATGAGCGAGCTGAAGCCGATCATGGCCGTCGTGCCGCTGGAGGCGATGCTCTTGCCGGCATTTTCCATGGACGAGATGACCGAGGCCTTTATTTCCGCGCCCTTCGAGCGCTCCTCCGCGTAGCGGGAGAGGATGAACACGCAGTAGTCCGTGCCCGCCCCCAGCATGATCACCACCATGAAGGTCATGACCAGGTAGAACACATCGATCTGGGTGGTCACGATGCCCATGAAGCCGAACGCCACGACGACCCCGATGCCGGTGATGAGCAGCGGGATGAACGGCGTGAGGAACGAGCGGAAGTAGATGGCCAGGATTATCAGGACGAGCACGATGGTCACCTTGTCGATGTTGTTGACATCGTCCATGGCGGACGCCTTGGTGTCCATGGATATCGCCGTGGAGCCGGTGACGTAGGCCCTGACGCCCGAATAGCGCTCGTCTTTGGCGAGGCCGGCCACGTGGTCCTGGATGGCCTTGACGGAGTCGCTGGCGCCCGTGGACGACTCGAGGTCGCTGGTGGTGACGATGTACAGCGTGACCTTACCGGCGGCCAGGCCGCTGACCACCGAGTCCGGCAGTATCTTCGGGTCATCATAGCCATGGGACGCTTCCCAGCTCCGGGCGAAGTCCTTGAGCTGGTCATCGGTCAGGTTCCTGTCCAGGCTCAGGAGGGCCATGAAGTAGGTGGTGTTAGACGTGAGGTTCAGCTCGTCCAGGGCCTTGCCGATGACGTAATTCTTTATGGTGTCGTTGCTCGCGTTCCGGCCGAGGGCGTATATTTCGGCCAGCGTCCGGTTCTCCGAGGCGTTCAGGTCCTTGCCGGCTTCCCTGAGCACGTATGAGCTGATAACGGAATCATTCGGATTTCTGCCCCAGCCCCAGATCTCCTCCACCGTCTGCCTTTCAGTGGAGTTCAGGCCCTTCTCGGCCTTGCTCAGGACGTAGTTGTCGAAGTTCTGCTCTGTAGCCGAGGGCCCGAGGTTCCAGGCGTCGTGAAGCATGTCGGTCGCGTTCTGCAGGTCCGACGCGCTCATGTTCCTGCCGTCGGCCGAGTCCCTCAGGCTTTCGACCGCCTTGTTCACCACGTAGTTGCCGATGGTGCCATCTGACGGGTTCCTGCCCAGGTAATAGATATCCTCGATGGAGCCTTTATCAACGCCCCCCTGACTCGCCGCCATGCTGATCACCAGGTTATCTATGGCCGTGGAGGACGGCGACGCCCCCAGGTCATAGGCGGCATAGAGCTGCTGCTTCAGGGACGAGTCGGTGATGCCCTGCATGCCGGCCACGGTGTTCACGCAAAAGTCCCTCTCGCCGCCGGGATAGTTCGAGAGTGGAAAATTATTCACTATATTCAGCATCATCGGCCTCTGACTTTCGGGCATGGCGCCGATGAAGCCGGACACATCAGTTGAGCGTATGGAGTTCTGCGCTCGCGTCATCGGCTCTCCTGAGCCGGTGGTCCAGGCGTGATAAAATGCATCGAGGTAGTTAGAGGCCGGGCCGGATAGAGAACTTTTTACCGCCTGATACGCGACCAGGCTGCGGTTTGCGTCATCGAGCGACGAGTCTGTCCCATTATAGGCCTGCACAAAGCTCATCGGGACTCCGAGGATCATGTCCGCGGCGCCTTTGATCTGGTACAGGCCATCGTGGGCCGCGACGATCTGGTCCCGGGCGGAGTACAACCGGGCGCTGGAGTCGACGATCTGCTTGCGGGCCTTGTAGAACTGGTCGTTGGTCTTAGTGACGTTATCCCACAGCCAGTACAGTCCGTTACTGCTGTTGCGGACTTCGTCCGTGGCGTTGTATAGTTTCTTGTTCCCGTCGCTGGTGTTGTCCATGGCGTCGTACAATGAATGGAACAGGTCGGGCGTCATGTTGACGACCGCGTCCCGCTGGATGTTGTAGATGGACGACGTGCCGGTGACGTTGGTGACGTTCGCGTCGGCAAGGACGGCGGCGTCCAGGTCGTCCATGAAGTGCATGGCGGTGGTCTTGTTGTCCGACTGAATGACCACCAGGATATGATTCGAAGAGTTGCCCGGGAACTGCTCGTCGTATTTGTCCTGGGCCGCGATGGCGCCCAGGTCCTTCGGGATGAACCCGGTCGTATCGTATTTCAGGTTTGACGTGAACACGCCCAGTAGAGGAAGAGATACGACGAGCGCCACGATCCATAAGGCGACGAACGCCCACGGGTGCTTCGTGATGATCTCGCCGAACGTCTTGAAGATGGAAACCATGATGATGCCTCTCAGATGTTAAGCTCTATGCCTTTTTCCTTTAGCCCTAATACCTTTACCACGATGTCCTCGGCGGCTTTGACCTTCCTGCCATAGTCCCCGTTCGCTGACCTCTCCGCCGATTCGTGCATGTACGTGAACATGACCAGAAGTAGCTCTGCAGTCTCCCGGGGGTACGGCACCGTGAACATGCCCGATGCGATGCCCTCCTCCAGGACGTCGGTGATGATCGGCACGAACATATCCCGGACCTTCAGCATGTACTTCTGGCGGGATGCCATGTTCTTGTCTGTGTGCAGGAACTCCATGACCTTCCTCTCTCCCATCTGGAAGCTCAGCGACTCTTTAATGATCCGATCGATCTTCTGCATCGTGTCCAGCGAGCCGTCGGCCATGATGCCCTTGACGGCAGGCTCGAGGTGGTCTTTCAGGTAGTGGTCGAGCACGGCGTCCAGGATGTCGTCCTTGGACTTGAAATAATAATAGAAGGTTCCCTGGGCGACGCCGACCTTCTTCACGATGTCGCTCACCGACGTTTCCTCGCAGCCGTTTTCCCTGAAAAGTTCCTCGGCCGTATCGATGAGCTCATTTCGCCTCACTACGGGGTCCTTGGCCACACGCATAATAACACGACGATGTATTGACTGACAGTAAGTCAGTGTAACAACGTTTAAAGTATTTAAGGGTTGCTTTAGGAGAAAAGCGCTTATTCGCTTGGAGTTATTATAAATAATTGGTGCATATGGTGTAAGCTCCGTGCGATTGAAACCATCGTGCTCACAAGTAGTACCAAGGTTACACCAAATTCACTAAAAACTGTTATAATCACCAATTACACCAGGTTTACACCAGGCGGCACCAACTCTTTTTTAATATTAATTGTTATTCCAGATGCTTGAGTTCTTTGGTGCTTGTGTCCGGATGCTTAGCCAGATAGTCCACGGCCTTCTTGTGATGTAAAAGAGTGCAGTCCTTGCAGGTCCACACCGGGTAGCCCCGGCTGCTCTTTATCCACTCGCCCAGCTCCGGGTCCTCGCAGGGATAGAGCGGGCAATAACAGCACGTGCAGTCCTGGCCCTCGAAGTGGCACGGGTAGTACTCGCACTTACCCTTTCCGCAGTTCTCCCGGGGGAACTCGATCCAATAGGGGCCTTCGTCGGAGACGGCGTATACGAACAGGCGGCTCCTGTTGTTCCCGCCCACGAGGGCGTGCTGGCGCTTGATGCCCTCCACGACGCCCTTTTTCACGCACCGGTAGATGCTATGGCCAATGTCCGTCCCGGAGCCCGAGTACTCGAAGTACACGGGGCCGCAGACGTCGGTCTTTAATTCCTCGCTCAGGACGGCGACGGCGTCGGTGGTCGTGCCCGTGAAGTCGAAGCCCATGTCGAAGAGCGCTTTGGACTTTGCTTCGGTCGCCGTTATCACGGCGCTCGCCATGGCGCCCTCGGACATATGGCCATGGACCACTAAAATGACGTTTATGGTGCCCGGCGCCTGGCACGGGTTGCTCACGCCTGCCGTGACGAAGGCCGTCACCTGCCGGTCCCGGACGACGCACAGGTTTTCCATGTAGACTGCCGTTAAAAAGTAAAAGCAGGGGCATTCGACGCCCAGCTTCGAGGCCACCGCGTCCATATAGGCGACGGGCTCGTCGTGGCCGAAGTCTTTGTCGACCTCGTGGTTAATGATGGCTTTGACGCGTCGCCGGCCGCCGTTTATTCCCGTGCTCAGGCCGTCGAAGTCGCCTTTGACGACGAGCGTCTTATCCACAACGTAGTACCTCACTTACGCACCTCGAAATGCTAAAGGCCATTATATCACGGCCGGCCTCAAATAGTTAATCGCAGCCGGCCTCTATGATTGACATGAGCGCTTTCATGTCCAGGCATGGCTCGACGATGCCCGCCAGCTCATCGTATGCGTCCCGGGGCTCGTCACCCGGGGAATAATCGAGGCCTTTTCTCCTGCACGCGTACGATAATAGCGAGTCCGTCAGGCCCCTGTTCTCGAACAGGCCGTGGAGATACGTCCCGATCACCAGGCCCGAGGGGTCCGCGCAGCCGTCGTCCTCGAAAACATGGCTGCACGACGCCGTCTGGCCCATATGGATCTCGTATCCGCTGACCGTCGAGCCCTGCAGCGGGCCCAGGATCGGCCCGTCGCCCGTGACCCGTTTCGTGACCTGGCGCGCGGTCTTCTCATAGGCGTCGAACCTGGTCTCCACTGGCAACAGGCCCAGTCCCCTCAGCGTACCCGCATTATCGCCCTCGATGCCGCTATCGACGACGCGCTCGCCCAGCATCTGGTATCCGCCACAAATGCCGATGACGGGCGTGCCGCCCGCGGCAAGCGCCTTTATTTTTGCGAACATGGGCGAGCCGGAAAGGTCCCTGAGGTCGCTCACGGTATTTTTAGTGCCAGGCAGGATGACGATGTCCGGGTTCCCGAGGTCGCCGCCGAGCGGAACGTACCTGACGCCCGCCACGCGCTCCAGCGGCTCGAAGTCCGTGAAGTTGGAGATGAGCGGGAACCGGATGACAGCGATGTCGATCGGCAACCGGCCTGTTTCTCTTTTATCCTCTATGGAAACGGAGTCCTCCGACGGTATGGACAGGCGCTCGTAGGGGATGATGCCGAGCACGGGAACACCGGTCATTTTTTCCAGCGCCTCGATGCCCGACCTTAGTAAAGACGGGTCGCCCCGGAACTTATTGATGATGATCCCTTTTACGAGCTTCCTGTCCTCTTCCGGGAGCAGCGCGATGGTCCCGTAGAGGCTCGCGAAGACGCCGCCCCGCTCGATGTCGCCGACGAGAATTACGGGCGCTCCGGCCGCCTTAGCCATCCTCGTGTTGGCGATATCCCTGTCGTATAAGTTGATTTCCGCCGCCCCTCCGGCGCCCTCCATGACGATGACGTCGTAGGAGCTCGATAACCGGCCCAGGGCCCCGGTCGCTATGGCCATCATCTCCTCCGTTGTGGTATAGTACTGGCCGACGCTCCGGTCTCCCAGGGGCACGCCAAGCACGATCACCTGGGACGTCATCCCGCCCTTGGGCTTCAGGAGCACGGGGTTCATGTCGGCCGAGGGCTCCGCGCCCGCGGCAAAGGCCTGGACGGCCTGGGCGATGCCGATCTCCTTATTGTCTTTCGTGATCCAGGAGTTGAGGCTCATGTTCTGGGACTTGAAGGGTGCGACGCGATAGCCCCGGTTCTTCAGTATCCGGCACAGGGCGGTCACGATGACGCTCTTCCCGGCATGCGACTGGGTGCCGAGCACGGCGAGCACTTTTGCACGGCCATTGGGAGACATAGCAACTCCGTTTTACTTTATATCGCTAAATTAAACTTGATTTACTATAAAAGCCCTCGCAATATGCATGGATGACGAAGGGTTAACGAGTAATTTTTTATATGAGTAGCACATACTAATCAAAAAAAATTGATTTAAATCAAATTATTTTGAGGTAATATGGTGAAATATAAGGACCTGACCATTATCGTTTCTATCTGTATCGTGGCGGTAGTGCTCGCGCTCTGCGGCTGCACCACCAGCTCGCCGCAGGCGTCGCCTACCCCGGCGCCGACTACAACGGCCGGATTCCCGATGAACGTCACTGATAACTTCGGGAGGGTCATCACGCTCTCCCACGCGCCCGAGCGCATCGTGTCACTATCGCCGGCCAACACCGAGATCCTGTTCGCCCTCGGCGCGGGCAATAAGCTCGTCGGCGGAACGGACTACGACGACTACCCGGCCGAGGCGAAGAACGTTACGCACGTAAGCGGGTTTAGCGGCGTCAGCTACGAGAAGATAGGGAACGCCAGCCCCGACGTGATCTTCGCCGAGGACATCACCAGCGAAGATGCGGTCAATAAGCTGACCAGCATGGGGTATCCTGTCATCATCTTAAAGAACAGCAACATGACGAACATCGAGAAAAATATCCTGCTGATGGGCAAGGTCACCGGCAAGGAGGCCAATGCGACGGCCATTGTCAAGAACATCGACGACCGGATGGCCGCCATCACGGCGAAGGCGGCCAGCCTGAACGATAGCCAGAAGCCCTCCGTCCTGCTCCTGGTCGGGTATGTTCCAGGGGAAAGCATCTACGTTTATGGCTCGAATACATACGGGGATGACCTCATCCGGCAGGCCGGCGGGAAGAATACGGCCGCGAACGTCAACGAGTTCGCGGTGATGAGCTCCGAAGCCATCGCCAGCGCCGACCCGGATTACATCATTGTGCCGGTTGACGGGCTCATGACGACCACGGACAGCTTCAACGCCTTCAAGAACGGCAGCCTGCCGTGGATGGCGAACATGAAGGCCTACAAGAACGGCCACATCATCATGGTGGACGGCAACCTCATGGAGCGCCCCGGCCCCAGGCTTCCGGACGCCGGCCTAGCTATTGCCAGGGCCATCCACCCCGAGCTATTCAGTTAAGGAGCCTCCTGGCTCCCAATAATATTTTTTATAATTTATCATTATTTTTCATTGAGTTTATAGCAAATGTTATTTATTATAAGCGTTAACATCTGCTAGCAAATTCCTCCGGTAATGTTGCAAGGATGACATATTAACGCGTAAACAACTTTCAGGTATGGAGCTACATGTTGGAGAATATGTTTAACCCGGAAAGCGTTGCGATCATTGGCGCTTCGCACGTCAAGGGGAAAGTGGGCAGGGCGGTGCTCGACAACCTCCTGAACGGCTATGAAGGAAAAATATATCCTATTAACCCGAATTCCGACGAGATCGAAGGGCTCAAGTGCTACAAGACCGTGCTCGACGTGCCCGGCCCCATCGACCTGGCGGTCATCGTCATACCCTCCAAGCTCGTGCCCCAGGCCGTGCGGGAATGCGGCGAGAAGGGCATCAAGTACCTGGTCATCATTTCTGCCGGCTTCAAGGAGGTAGGCGTCGAGGGCGCCCGGCTCGAGAACGAGGTCAAGGACATCGCGCGCTCCTATAGCATGCGCATCGTGGGCCCGAACTGCCTGGGCATCCTGAACACGCACACGAAGTGCAACGCCTCCTTCGCCAAGAAGATGCCCCCGGCGGGCAACGTATCCATCATCACCCAGTCCGGTGCCCTGGGCACCGCCATCCTGGACTGGTCTGACGCCACTGGCGTCGGCTTCGACTACTTCGCGAGCCTCGGGAATAAGTCTGACCTGAACGAGATCGACTTCATGGAGGCCTGGAAGAATGACGATAACACGCGGGTGATCCTCGCCTATCTGGAGGGGATCACCGACGGCCGGCGCTTCATCCAGGCGGCCAGGGACGTATCGAAGGCCAAGCCTGTCATCGTGGTCAAGAGCGGCAGGACCAGCGCCGGCGCCCGCGCCGTGTCCTCACACACGGGCAGCCTCGCCGGCTCGGACGCCGCCTACGATTCGGCGTTCATGCAGTCCGGAGTGATCCGGGCGGACACGATGTTCGAGTTCTTCGACATGGCGGGCGGCTTCTCCTGCCAGCCCGTGCCCCGGGGCGACCGCGTCGCCATAATAACCAACGCCGGAGGGCCGGGCATCCTGGCGACGGACTCCTGCGAGCGCTACGGCCTGCGCCTGGCTACTTTATCAAAGGAAACGGTGGACACGCTCAAGACGACCCTGCCGGCGGCGGCGAGCTTCTACAATCCCGTCGACGTGCTGGGCGACGCCAGCGCCCACCTGTACCACTTCGCCCTGGAGACCGTGGTCAGGGACGAAGGCGTGGACGGCATCCTGGTCCTCGCCACGCCACAGGCCATGACCGACCCCGTCGCCATCGCGGATGTCATCGGCGAAATAAAGAAGAAGACGGACAAGCCCATCCTGCCCTGCTTCGTGGGCGGCCTCGTCATGGACGAAGGCGTGCAGGTCCTGAAGCAGCACGGCCTTTACAACTATGACGACCCCGCCAGGGCGGCGTTCACCATGCGGATGATGTCGAAGTACCAGAAGATCAGCCAGCGCGTCTACGTCCCGCCGAAGCGCTTCGACGTCGACATGGAAAAGGTCCGGGGCATCATCGACCATTCCCGCAGCATGGGCATCACCGTTCTGGGCCTGGAGGCTTTACCGGTCCTGGAGGCCTACGGGATACCGACGCTCAAGTACCGGATCGCCTCGAGCGTGGGCGACGCCATGCAGGCGGCCCGCGAGATGGGCTACCCCATCGTGATGAAGATAGTCTCCCCCGACATTATCCACAAGTCGGACGTTGGCGGCGTAAAAGTGGGCATCGGCAGCGACGAGGAGCTGGAGAACGCCTATAACAGAATGATGAAGGACGTGACCCTGGCGGCGCCCCGGTGCCGCATCAGCGGCGTTTTAATCCAGCAGATGGCCACCGGCGGCAAGGAAGTAATTTTAGGCATGAACCGGGACCCCCAGTTCGGCCCGCTGATCATGTTCGGCCTCGGCGGCATCTACGTGGAAGTCCTCAAGGACGTGCAGTTCCGGGTAGCACCCCTCAACGAGAGGGACGCGTACGGGATGATCTACGGCATCAAGACTCACCAGATGCTCGAAGGCACGAGGGGCGAGAAGCCCTCCGACATTGAAAAGCTGGCGGAGTTCTTAGAGCGCCTCTCGCAGCTTGTCACCGACTTCCCGGACATCCTGGAGATGGATATCAACCCGGTCAAGGTCTACGAGAAGGGCCGGGGCTGTCTGGCATTAGACGTCAGGCTGGCCATATCGCCGAAATAAGCTCGTTTTTCTTTAGGGCACGAATAAGGATTTATCCCGCCTTAGCGTAAGTAGGACTAAGGGATGGGTGGCAATTGACGTTTAGCTCAAAGCTTCGCTATACGGTCGCGTCGATCATCATAGTGGCCGCCATACTGGCCATCGTCGTCATACCCTTCTTTAATTCGTCGCTGAGCATCTACGTCTCCGTCCTGGCCATCGCCCTCTCGCTGGCCCTGCAAAAGTACATGGCCAGGCTTCGCCGGCTACTTCGTCCACCTCCATCGCCGATAGGAACGTGATCAAGACGCGCATCTCCATGGCGTTCCTGGAGCGCACCAAAGGCGATCAGGACATCGCCATCGGCGAGAAATGACCACGGGGCGCACGGAGGCACCACGGAGGACACGGTTTAATATTCACCACAGAGGGCACGGAGGGCACGGCGCTCTTTAATATTCACCACGGAGGGCACGGAGGACTTTTATTTCCTGAAGGGGGCTGACGCCGCGCGGAGCGCTCTTGATTACCCCTCGGAGACCCCTTACTTAATTATATTATCAGGAAGCCGTGTCGCCGTGCGTCCGCCGTGCCGAATATTAAAGAGCGCCGTGTTCGCCGTGTCGCCGTGGTGAATAATTAACCGTGTCCTCAGTGGCGCCTCCGTGCGCCCCGTGGTGAACTTTTACTTGATTTTGCTCAGGTACCAGTCCCGGAACTGGATCATCGACCGCCGGCGGTGGCTGACCTCGTTCTTCTGCTCCACGGTCATCTCGCCCACTGGGTACTTGCGATAGGAGAAGATGGGATCGTAGCCGAACCCGTTCCTGCCGGTCTCCTCGGTTAAGATGTCGCCCCACCAGATTCCCGTGAACGTTACCGGCTCCTGCCCGGGAGCACAGTATCCCACGACGGAGCGGAACTCGGCGCGCCGGCCCTCGACGCCTTCCATTAGCTTGAGAATGCCTTTGTTGCCCAGCGTCTTCTGCACGAACGCCGAATAGGGCCCGGGAAAGCCCTTGAGGGCGTCGATGAACAGGCCGGAGTCCTCGACGATGACCTCCTTGTTCAGGGCGTCGGCGCAGTAGCGGGCGCCGTAGGCGGCTATTTTACTTAAATCGTCCTCCTGCAGCTCGGGGTACGTCGTGTCGACCTGCTCCACCTCGAAGTGCTCTTTAAATAAGTCCTTCGCCTCACGGAGCTTGCCCGCGTTGGTCGTGACGAAACAAATAATGGGCCTCAGCATGCTAAAATAAAGTACTTGCGGGCAAAAAAACGTTTCCTAAAGCCAAAATATATGCCCGAATAAATAAATTATCTTTAGATGATTAAAACGTCCAGGGAGTAATATCGTGAAGTGCGAGGTCAAGAACGGGATCTACTGGGTCGGCGCCATAGACTGGAATATGAGGGACTTCCACGGCTACGACACGCCGAAGGGGACTAGCTATAACGCGTACCTCATCGTAGACGAGAAGATCGCGCTCGTGGACACGGTGAAAGGCGGCTTTTCCGAAGAGATGTTCATGGGTATCCGGGAGCACGCGGACCCGGCGAAGGTCGACTACGTCATCGTCAACCACCTGGAAAAGGACCACTCCGGGTCCCTGGAGGACGTCATGGCCGCCGCGAAGGGCGCGCAGATCTACTGCTCGACAAGGGCGAAGGCCGGCCTCGTCGACAAGTACGGCGAGAAATGGCCCATCAACATGGTGAAGACGGGAGACACCCTGAAGCTGGGCAAAAAGACCCTGCGCTTCATCGAAGTGCCCATGATCCACTGGCCCGACAGCATGTTCACCTACGCCGAGGGGGATAAAGTACTGTTATCGAACGACGCGTTCGGCCAGCACCTGGCGACCTCGCAGCGCTTCGAGGACGAGGTGAGGGCGAACGTCCTGTACGACGCACGCGCTTATTACGCGAACATCCTGATGCCGCTGTCCCCTATCATCGCCGAGGCGCTCAAGAAATTACCGGGGCTCAACATCGCGCCCGAGATCATCGCCCCGTCGCACGGGCTCATCTGGCGGAAGGACCCGGGCCGGATCGTCACCGCCTACGCGGCCTGGTCGAGCTTCCGGCCAAAAGCAGAGGCCGTCATCGCCTATAGCTCCATGTGGGGCCTCACCGACATGATGGCGCGGCTCATCGCCTGGGGCATCATGGACGAGGGCGTCGACGTGCGGCTCTACGACATCCACGCCTCGACCCTGGCCTCGATCATGACCGACCTCCTGGAGGCGAAAGCGGTCGTCGTCGGCTCTTCCACACAGAACAACATCATGCTCCACAGCACGGCCGAGTTCATGGCCTACCTGAGGGGCCTGCGGCCGAAGAACAAGATAGCCGCGGCCTTCGGCGCCTACGGGTGGGCCGGCGGGGCCGTGAAGGAGATAGACGACGGCCTCAAGGCCGCCGGCCTGGAGACCATGGAGCCGCTTGCATTTAAACACATCATGACCACGCTCAGCGAGGACGATAAGGCGAAGTGCGTCGAGTTCGGCCGGGGCATCGCGAAAAAGGTCAAAGGAGGCTTACAATGAAGTGGATGTGCAAGGTGTGCGGCTACATTCACGAGGGAGAGGAGCCGCCCGAGGAGTGCCCGCTCTGCGGGGCCCCGAAGTCGGAGTTCGAAAAGGTACCCTAGAGCATTTTCCGCTTCATGGCGGCCACGATCGTGTTCATGACGCCCGGGTCGCCGATTCTGCTCAACGAGGCCAGTGCCTCTTTCCTGACGGCCTCGTCGCCGTCCTCCAGGGCCGCGGATAGCGCGCCCATCGCCCGGCGGTCGCCGAGCTTGCCCAGCGCTTCCGCCGCATGGAGCCGGACGGCGGGATCCTTATCCCGCAAAGCGTCCGATAGAAGGCCTGCCGACCGCCTATCGCCCGTCCGCTTCAGCGATTCTGCGGCCTCAAAGCGGACCGGGTAGTAAATATCATTGAGGCAAATGGCCACGAGCACCGCGGACGCCCGCTCGTCGCCGACCTCGCCCAGCGCCGCGACCGCGTTCAGGCGGATGGAGTCGTCGATGCTGTAGGCCGCCTTTATCAGCCCGTCGATGTCGGGCTCGACCTTCAGGCTGTGGACGTGGCTGATCAGCATTTTCTTGGCGAGGGCGCGTATGCCGGGGTCCGGGTCATTTAATGCTGCGGAGAGCACGTCCATGGAGCGGGGGTCTTTTACTCTTCCGAGCGCGTGCACAACGTCCAGCCGCACCCGGGAGTCCTCGTCGTCGAGGGCCCTGCCCAAAGCGACCACCACCCGGCCGTCAAAAATATCGCCCATCGCCAGGGCCGCCTCTGACCTGACGGTGCTGTCCTTTTTATAGTTCAAGGCATCGATCAGTCCCTCGACGTCGCCCTTCTCCTTCAGCTTTTCCACGTCCGGCCTTCCAAAGCCCTTGATAGCCATTGACCCCGCCCTGCTTGTTTAAGCTGATAGTAAGCGCCGGGGGTTTAAATAAATTTGTTTGATATGGCCGAAAAAATAAGTTTAAAAGCAACTATTTAGGCTTTATTTGTTCCAAGGAATACGGCTACGGCCACGGCGATGACGAGCACTCCGCCGGCCACGATGATGAGCGGCCAGAGGGGCTTCGCCCAGCTGACGTAGAACGCAGACAGCCCTGCGGCGCCCAGCGCCATAAAGAGTACCCCGACTACCAGGGCGCCGATGCCGTGATAAGTCCGGCCCGGTATCAGGAAGCCCAGCAGGTACTGGATGAGGATCAGGGCGCCTGCGCCCAATAGCAGGTAGGCCCAGAAGTTGGCCCAGGTCACCAGGGGCGTGACCTCCCACGCGCACATGAGCAAAAGCCCGCCCAGCAGGACGATGAACAGTCCGGCCATGACGGCCCGCAGCAGGCGGTATTCCGGGGACCAGTACCACCCGGAGCCCGTGGCGCGCATTTCACGCCGCATCCGGCGCCACGCGTGCCGGTCCATGTACATTCCCGTATCCTTTTCCATGCCTGCGGGTGCGCCGCATTTCGGGCAAAAGCCCGCGCCCTCGGGCATCTCGGCCCCACATTTAGAGCAATATACCATGATAAGACCTCAGTAAAAGGAAGATTATGCCACGATGGCTTTAAAGCGCTTTCGCCAGCGCGTCGATCATGTCCTCGAAGGTGAACCTCTCGGGCACCACGTCGACCCGGATGCCGTTCCCGGCAAGGTACTGCGCCGTCGGGTTCCCGATGACTGCCACTTTTTTCGCGTTGATGGCCCGCTTCAGCTCGCTTAAAACGCCCATGGACTGCGCCTTGAGGAAAAGACTTTTCGCCGTCATGGTGCTCGTAAAGGTGAAGGCGTCGATGCGGCCAGCGAGCACTTCGCGCACGAAGGCCTCCTGCTCCTCGCCGTCCAGAGGCACGATATCGTAGAGAACGGTCTCGTGCACGACGGCCCCGCCGTCTTCCAGGCCTTTTATGAGGGCCGGGTTGCCGTGGTCGCTGCGGAGGACTTCCACGTGCTTCCTCGGGAACGAGAACTCTTTGACGATGCCCTCGCTCGAATACGTGGAGGGCACCAGACTCGCCCATATGGCGTGCTCCTCAAGCGCCTTCTTCGTCTTCGGGCCGATGGCCAGCACCCTGACGCCGTCGATGAGGCCCAAAAAGTGCTCCACGTCGTCGCCGAGCCGCTCCAGAAGGAACAAAAAGCCGTTCTGGCTGGTGAGGACCATGACGTCCACCTGGCCGGCGCTGAGCCGCTCCAGAAAGGCGTCGATGTCGCCGTCCTTCCTGGGTACCAGCTCCATCATGGGGACGGGCACGGCCTCCATGCCCTTCAAGCGCAGGTACTCCGCCGCCGCCGGCAGGAACTTCGCCGGGCGGGTGACTGCCACCCGCTTCATTTGAGTATGCTCCTGAGCCGGACGACCTCGCCGATGACGATGATAGCCGGCGGGCGCACGCCTCTTAATTCGGCCAGGCCCACGATGTTGCCCAGCGTCCCCGCGGTGATCCTCTCTTTTTCAGTCGTCCCCCGCTCGATGACGGCCACCGGCGTGTCCCGGGGCCTGCCGCCGGCGAGCAGCGCCTCGACGTTATCCTTCAGCCGGCTCACGCCCATGAGGATGACGATAGTGCCCCGCATCTGCGCCAGCGCCTTAAAATTCAAAGCCGACTCCCCCTTCGTCGGATCCTCGTGGCCCGTGATGAGCGTCACCGCCGAGGCGCAGCCTCTGTGCGTTACAGGTATGCCCGCGTGCTCCGGCACGGCGATGGCCGACGTGATGCCCGGCACCGCCTCGACCTCGATCCCGGCCTTTCTCAGGGCTTCGGCCTCCTCCCCGCCACGGCCGAATACGTAAGGGTCGCCGCCCTTGAGCCGGACCACGTTTTTATATTTTAGGGCGGTCTCTACGAGCATCCGGTTGATCTCGTCCTGCGGGAATGTATGATCGTCGGCGCGCTTACCCACGTCCACGAGCTTCACGCCCTGCGGGAACAGCTCTTTTATGCCTTCGCCCACGAGGGCGTCGTAAAGGATGACGTCCGCCTCTTTAATGAGGCGCTCCGCCTTTCGCGTTAAAAGCTCCGGGTCGCCAGGCCCCGCCCCGACCAAGTACACCTTGCCTTTCTCAATCATCGCATCGTAACTCCCGCTTTGCCTCGTCGACCAGCGCTCTTCCGCCGCAGGCGGCCAGCTCTTCGGCCAGCCTGAGCGCGTGGGCCTCATGGCCTTTTACAGGTATCGCCTTGCGGACCCGGGCATGCCTTCGGCCGTCCAGGGACAGCACCTCGGCGACCACGTCAAGGAATTCGCCTGTACGACGTGCGTACGCGCCCATGGGCGCCACGCACCCGCCGTCCAGGGCAGAGGCGATGGCGCGCTCCACGCCCGTCTCCAGCCAGGTGTCGGGGTCGCTGAGCGCCGAAACCGCGTCAAAGGCGGCCGTCCCGGGCCTGGCCACGACGGCGATGACGCCCTGGTTCGCCGAGGGCACGAACTCGTAAGGGTCCAGCCGCTCGGCCTCGATATCCATGCCCATCCGTAACAGGCCCGCCTCGGCCAGAAGGATGGCGTCGTACTCTCCCTCGCGTAATTTCCTCAGCCGCGTGTCCACGTTGCCCCGGATGTTCTTCGTCAGCAGGCCGGGGTAATATTTTTTTATGAGCGCCATGCGGCGGGTGCTCGATGTCCCGACGACCGCGCCGTCCTTTAGTTCGGCCAGCCTTTCGCCGTCCCGCGTTACGGCCACGTCCAGGGCGGACTCGCGCTTGAGCGTAGCAGCCGTCGCCAGCCCCGCTGGCCGCTTCGTGGGCACGTCCTTGAGGCTGTGCACGGCGACGTCGAGGTCGCCGGCCAGGAGCCGGTCGTCGATCTCCCGGACGAAGGCGCCGACGCCCTTCATGGCGTGCAGGGGCTCGCTCGCGTGGACGTCGCCCGATGTCCTGATGACGACGGGGCTCGCGGCCACGCCCTTTTCGGCGAGCAGTCCGCAGACCTTACGGGCCTGCGCCAGGGCGAGCTTACTGCCCCGGGTCCCCACCTTCATTTCAGCGCTCCGCAGGACTTGATGAACGCTCTGAGGAGGTTCTCGAAGTCCCGCTTCTCGTGGGCCGTGGAGAGGAAGCACGTCTCGAACTGGGAGGGCGGCAGGAAGACGCCGCCCTCCAGCATGTGCGACCAGAATTTGCTGTATAGCTCCTTATCGCAGAGCAGCGCCTCCCGGTAGTTCTCGGGCTTCCCGCCGAAGAATACCTGGAACATGGAGGCCGTGCCCGAGACCGAGTAGTCCAGCTTCATCCGCTTTAATAATTCTGTCAGCGCCTGCCGGAGGGCCTCGCCGTCCTCGTTGAGCTTGAGGTGCACCCGGTTCTTGTCGCAGTACTCGAGCGTCGCCATGCCCGCCGCAAGGGACAGCGGGTTGCCGTTGAAGGTGCCGGCCTGGTATACGCCGCCCTGCGGGGCGACCGTTTCCATGATCTCTTTTTTGCCGCCGAAGATACCGATTGGCAGGCCGCCGCCGGCGATCTTGCCCAGCGTGGTCATGTCCGGCTCGACGCCGAAGTAGCCCTGGGCCCCGAACATGCCGATGCGGAAGCCCGTCACGACCTCGTCGAAAATTAAGACGGCGCCGTACTCCCGGGTGAGGTTGCGCACTGCCCGGAGGTACCCTTCCTTCGGGAGGATAGGGCCCATGTTGCACATGATCGGCTCCATTATGACGCAGGCCACCTCATCCTTATTTGTCTCCAGCGCCGCCTCCATGGCGTGGACATCGTTGAATGGCACCTGTAAGGTGTGCTTCGTGAAGTCCTTCGGGACGCCCAGAGAATCCGGCACGCCCATGGTGGCCGCCCCCGACCCGGCCTTCACCAGAACGCCGTCGTGGGCGCCATGGAACCCTCCCTCTATTTTGATGACCTTATCCTTGCCCGTGTAGCCCCGGGCGGCCCGGATGGCGCTCATGGTCGCCTCGCTGCCGGTGCTTACGAACCGCATCATCTGCATGCCTGGCATATAATTCATTATCTTTTGGGCGAAGCGTACCTCGAGCTCGCAAGGGGTACCGTAAAGCCAGCCCGCGTCGAGCTGCTTCTGGATGGCCTCTTTGATCGCAGGAGGCTGGTGGCCTAAAATGAGCGGGCCGTAGCCCATGCAGAAATCAAGGTAATCGTTGCCGTCGGCGTCCGTCAGCCGGCATCCCTTCGCCGACTTCGTGTAGAACGGGAACGGCTTCGCGGCCCGAACGGGGCTGGAGACGCCCCCGGGCATGACCTGTAACGCTTCCTCAAAAAGCGCCCTGGAAGTATCGAGCTTCATAAACCTCACTTTAATAGCGTTGCGACGTCTTTAGCAAAATACGTTATGAGCATGTCCGCGCCGGCCCGCTTCATGGATGTCAGCATCTCAACGGCCGCCTTCTTTTCGTCCAGCCAGCCATTAGCGGCAGCGGCTTTTACCATGGCGTACTCGCCGCTCACGCTGTAGGCGGCCACGGGCACGCCGAACTCGCGCTTGACGCGATAGACGATGTCCAGATAGGAGAGAGCGGGCTTGACCATGACGATGTCGGCGCCCTCCTCCAGGTCCATCGCCACCTCGCGCAGGGCCTCGTCGCCGTTGCGATAGTCCATCTGGTATGAGGCGCGGTCGAAGCCGGTGAAGCCCGAATCGGCGGCCTCCCGGAAGGGCCCGTACATTGCGGACGCGTACTTGGCCGCGTAGGACATTATTATCGTATCTTTGAAGCCGGTGAAGTCCAGCTCGCTCCGTATGGCGTGCACCATCCCGTCCATCATGCCCGAGGGGGCCACGATGTCGGCGCCCGCCCGGGCGTGGCTGACCGCGACTTTCGCTATGATATCGAGCGTGGCGTCGTTATCCACAGTCCCGCCCTTGACGGGCCCGCAGTGGCCGTGCGTGGTGTATTCGCAGAGGCACACGTCCGTAATGACCAGCAGGTCCCGGCGTTTCTTTTTCAGGCGCTTCACGGCCGTCTCGATGACGTTGCCGCTCTCGAAAGCGCAGCTCCCGGTCTCGTCCTTGTGGCCGGGGATTCCGAATAACAAGATCGCCGGGATGCCCAGCGCCTCAAGGGCATCGGCCTCTTCCTCGACGTCAGCGATCGGGAGCCTCTCTACGCCCGGCATCGACTTTATCGGCGCCCGCTTCTTCGCCGTCTCGTCGATGAAGACAGGGCATATGAGGTCGCGGGCGCTGAACGAGGCTTCCGCGGCGAGGTCCCTTATAAGCCTGTTCTTACGCAGCCGCCTAGGCCTTGTGACCGGGTAGCTCATCGTGTTCCTCCAGGTCGAAAAGTACTCTCGCTGTCCTTATATATTCGTCGTCGCCCCTCTCCGCCGCCAGCCGGAGCCGCCGGGCGGGCACCGCCAGGATCTTGCCCGTCAGGGAGCGGGAAAACTCGTACAGGATGTCCTTCTGGGCCTCGTTCAGGCCCCCGTGAGAGGATAAACGATTTACCGCCCGGTCCAGTTCCGCGAGCCGGAGGCTGTCCGCCTGCAGATAAAGGTCGCCGATGACGTGGTCTGCGCGCTGGCGGTTATACGCCTTCTTTATTCGGCCCAGCTCCTCCTGAATGATGCGCTCGACCGGGGCGACCTCCGCCCTGCGGCGCTCCAGGTTGGCCTCGTTTATTTTGCGGAGGCCGTCGATGTTGTACAGGACGACTCCGGGCACCCGGGACACGGTCTCCTCGACGTTCCTGGGGTTGGTGATGTCGATGATGATGAGCGGCCGGTCGCGTATGCGGGCCTCCACCATCTTCTTCGTGATAATGAGGTGGGGCGCCGCTGTGGCGCAGATGATGACGTCTGCGGTTGTAATGTGATTGCAGATGTCGTCGAGCCTGACCGCCGTGCCGCCCAGGCTGGCGGCCAGCCTCTGGGCCTGCTCGAACGTGCGATTCGCCACGTAAATCCCCTTTAGATTCTTGTCGGCGAGGCCGTTGGCCACGAGCGTGCCCATCTCCCCCGCGCCCACGACCAGGATGGACTTGTCCTTCAGGTCTCCCAGCAGTGACTCGGCCAGCTCGACGGCCGCCGAGCCGATGGATACGGAGCCCCTATTTATCCGGGTCTCCAGGCGGGCGCGCCGGCCCGCGTCGATGGCCCCGAGGACGGCCGTGGACAGGATGCCGCCCATGCAGCCGCTATTTTCCGATATAAGGTATGCCGACTTGAGCTGGCCCAGGATCTGGTCTTCCCCGATGACCATGGAGTCCAGGCCGCAGGCCAGGCGCAATAAATGCAGCAGCGCGTCGTCGCCGCACGCGTGCTCCAGGGGGGGCATGCCCTCCCCGGCGGCGAATTTTTTGAGCAGCCCGGAGTCCTCCGATACCGCGTAAAGCTCTACGCGGTTACATGTCTGGAGGACCATGGACTCCGAGGCGCCCGCGGCCTTCAGCCTTTTGAGCGTGGCGTCCGCGTCCCGGAACCGGGCGCGCTCGATGTCTTCTATGGGAGCCTTATGGTGGTTTATGGACACGCTCGTTATGAAAGTCATGCTATCCCTTAAGACTTAGTAACATTTTTTTATACAATATTAGCACGACTACAAAATAATTATAGTTTGCGCAATTCCCTCTATGGCCGGGCGTGCCTCATGGCGAGCTCGAAGGCCTTGTCCTCTTCTTTTAAGGCCTCCCACACGTCGGAGTCGTCTAAAATAGTCCTGAGGACCTCTTCCCGCCCCTTCTGGTCTTCAATGGTTTTTTTAAGCTGCTCCCGTACTCTTTCCTGGAGCTTCGCCATCCGCTCCAGGTCCCCGCCCAGCGCCGCCTCCAGCTTCAGCCGGAGGTAACGGGATAAGGCCGGGCTGCGGCCGCCTGTTGATACCGCTACCATCACGTCGCCTCTCTTCAGGAGCGAAGGCACGATGGCAGACGACTCGCCCGTGGCGTTGTTGGCCAGGATGCCCGCCGACTCCGCCGCACGGGCGATGGCGTCGTTGAGCCTCTTGTTCCCCGTCGCCGCCACGACGAGGAAGGCGCCCTCGATCAGCCCCCCGACATCCTCCTCCCGGACGGCCCGCCGCTCCAGCCTCACGATGCCGTCGGCGCCCATGGCATCCAGGCACTCCGTGAACCCGGGGCTGACCACCACGACTTCGGCCGGTAAAAAGTACTTGGCCTTCCGCTCGCCCACGGCCCCTCCGCCGAAGATGACGACCTTTTTACAGGAAAATTCCAGAAATAGCGGCAGGTACTCGCCCATTATACCATTCCCCGGTTAGCCTGATAGTACTTCGAGTATATGAACGAGAGTGACGAGAACGCGGCGAACCCGACCCAGGGTATGATCACCACAAGCAGGGCCGACACTGAGGCTATGGCGATGATGGCCACGGACGCGAGCAGCGCCACCACGTACCCGTTCGGGTTCCGCGAGATCAGGCTCTGCACCCGGCCCGGCGTCAGCGCTACCCGGATGCTGCCGGTGGTCGCGAAAAGTACCCATGAGGCGAAGAATACCACGCAGAAGATCACGGCCACTATCGCCATGGTCAGGACGAGCACGATCGTGCTCAGCAGGACCATGTTCGGCATGTTGAGCTGCCGGAAGATGTACACGGGTATGGCGATGAGCGATATGATGACCAGGTAGGCCAGGGCGTAGGCCAGGAATACGATGACCATGTGGAGCCCGACCCAGAACATGTCCATGATATTGTCCCACTCTGGCAGGATTCCGTTGCCCGTGATGGTCTCGCGCATACAGCGGGTGATATAGCCCAGGAAGAAGGGGAGCCCTACGATGAAGGCCGATAGCAGAAATACGATGCCGCCCACGAGGAGCGCCGAGATGTTCGACGATGCGTATTTTAGAGCATCGATGAGGGTCTCGAGGAAGTCGTTCCGGGGCATTATGTTAATACCTATTGTGCAATGGCAAATATAGCTTTGGTGGTAATAATCAGTAAAAAAGGCTGGCGCAAACCATACATATGAACAACGTTTATCTTTTTGCAGATGTCCGATTTTAAGACGCCCGCCGAGCAATTCCTAAAAGACATGATCGCCATACCTTCGGTCACCGGCCACGAGGGCTCCATGAAGGACTACCTGGCCGGCGCCTTTGCGAAGATAGGGCTGGACGTCGAATTGCAGCAGGTCGAAGGGGACCGCTTTAACGTCATCGGAAAGCTGGGAGAAGGACCCATAAAGCTCATGCTCTGTACGCACACGGACGTCATCCCGGCGCTGGACGAGTCGCTGTGGCATTCTCCGCCTTTCGAGGCCACCATGAGGAACGGCCGCATCTACGGGCGGGGCGCGACGGATGCCAAGGGCTCGCTGGCCGCCGCCATCGATGCCATGCAGCGGATAAGGCCAAAAAACAATAGCGGCTCCGTGGCGCTGGCGGCCGTCGTGGAGGAGGAGACGGGGAGGTCCCTGGGCGCTCGAAAGCTCATGGAAGCGTATAAGCCGGAGGCGGGCATCATCCTGGAGCCCACCGGCCTGCGGGTCGCCATCGCTCACAAGGGGGCCCTCAGGCCCGTCATTACGGTGCACGGCCAGGCCGCCCACTCTTCGAGCGCCGACATGGGCGTCAACGCTGTCTCCATCTCGGGCGAAGTGCTCCGGGACCTGGAGCGCTATCGCAATAAGATCATGAACCTGGTCGACCCGATGCTGGGCCGATCCTCGCTCGAGGTGACCATGATCCGGGGCGGGGAGCGCATCAACGTCATACCTGTGAAGTGCCTCATCTACATTGACAGGCGGCTCACATCCGGCGAGACCGTTGAAGGGGCGTTCGACGACCTCGTCAACGTGGTGGAGAGGATCGGCGAGGAGACCGGCGCCCGGCTGGACGTGGAGCGGCTATGCTCCTATCCTTCGTCGAGCGTGAGCGAAAATGAGCCCGTTGTCTCGCTCATCAAGGGCGTGCTGGCGGCGCATGGCCTGCCCTCGGCGCCCGTCGGCTTCCCCGCGGGCTGCGACATGTGGACCTTCAGGAAGAACAGCGTGCCCACTGCAATTTTGGGCCCGGGATACCTGGACCAGGCCCACGGCGTGGACGAGTACATCGACCGGGAGCAGCTGAAGCTGGCGGCGGACCTGTACGAGGACATCATTAAAAAAGCGATGATGTAAAGCTCCTCTAAGCCTCATAAGGAGCCACTAAGACGGTTTCAGCCACGAAGCTACACTAAGCTGGCCTGAAGCTGCACGAAGACATTATTAAATATATTTAAAATTAGTTGGTGTCGCCTGGTGTAAACCTGGTGCCACTTGTAAGCACATGATTTCAACTCCACCAGGTTTACACCAGGCGGCACCAATATTATTTTATATCACCAGGCGGCACCAGGTTTACACCAAGCCGCACCAACGATTTTTAATTAGTCTTAGAGAACTTAGAATCAGCTTAGAGCCACTTTGAGGCTGAAAAAGTCTTCGAGCCGCTTATCAGGCTTAGAGCGGCTTCAGCTATTTTTTTCTGATGTGCGAGATGACGTGTCCCAGCTCCGGAACTATTAACCCCGAGACCGCCGTCTTCGCAGCGTTCGGGGAGCCCGGTATGCAGAACACGGCCTTATCCTCTATGACCCCGGCCATGGAGCGGCTCAGCATGCTCGCCGTGCCGACCTCCTCGTAGCTCTTGATGCGGAACAATTCCCCGAAGCCAGGTATCGTCTTTTGCAGCATGGGGGTGACCGCCTCGATGGTGACGTCGCTGGCCGTCAGGCCCGTGCCGCCGCAGACGATAGCCGCGTCCGCGTCCCGAAGCATCTCCATGACGCAGCGCTCGATCATGAGCCGGTCGTCCGACAATAGCCGGTAGGCCGTCCTGTGGCCCGCCCCGCGTAAAAGGTCGATGATGATCTTTCCCGACTCGTCCTCGCACTCCTCCGGCGAGCCGGCGGCGCCGTACTTCGCGTAGCGGGAAGTGCTCACCGTGATGACGGCGCACTTATACGCCATGCCCTTCGCCTGTTCCTTATGCTTCTCGTGTGAAGGCCTGTCCACGCTGTCCACCATAGTGAAGATTAGGCCGGAGAACGATAATGATTGTGGGCGTAGATAAGGGAGATAACATAAAAGACGCGTGGCGGCTCTTTTCGCCCAATTGCAACTAAATTTCCGCCCTGCGGGCTCAAAAGCTATTTCTTAGTGGGCAATAGTATGTTAAGGTACATGGCGGGGACGAGCGAAGCGCAGGAGCGGTACTTTAAAAGCCTTGAGGAGGAGTTCGGCCGGTGCAGGGAGCTTGCCGGCCGGGCGCGGGCGGCCGGGCACGACCCCAGTACAGAGGTCGAGGTGCCGTCGGCCAACGACCTCGCCGAGCGCGTCGAGGTGCTCATGGGGATACCAGGCCTGGCGCCCCACATCCGGAAGTGCGAGGAGAAGATGTCCCGGGAGGAGGCCTCGCTGCAGGTGGCCGCGGACATCGCCTCCGGGGTGGTCGGCAGGTTCGACAATAAGGTCGACGCCATCCAGTGCGCCGTGCGCACGGCCGCCGCCATAATAACCGAGGGCGTGGTCGCCGCGCCCCTCGAGGGGATCTCCCAGGTCTCGATCGCAAAGAACGACGACGGCACCGAATACATCAAGATATACTTCGCCGGGCCTATCCGGAGCGCGGGTGGCACGGCCGAGGCTCTCTCCGTCCTGGCGGCCGACTACGTGCGCCGCAAGGCCGGCCTGGCCCCGTACAAGCCCCGGCCCGAGGTCGTCGAGCGGTACGTGGAGGAGATCGCCCTCTATAAGTCCCTCCAGCATTTACAGTATACTCCCACGGACGACGAGATCCGGCTCATCGTGCGGAATCTGCCCGTCTGCGTCGACGGCGAGCCCACCGAGGACGAGGAGGTGCAGGGGTACCGGGACGTCCCGGGCGTCGAGACGAACCGGGTCCGGGGAGGCATTGCGCTGGTCATCGCCGAGGGCCTCATCCTCAAGGCGCCCAAGGTCAAGAAGCACGTCGAGAAGCTCAGGTTCGACGGCTGGGAGTTCCTGGACAAGGTCATCGCGGGCTCGAAGCCGGCCGACGAGAGCCACGACGAGAAGATCAAGCCGAAAGAGAAGTTTTTAGTCGACCTCATCGCGGGCCGGCCCGTGTTCGGCCACCCGTCCCGGGCCGGCGGCTTCCGCCTGCGCTACGGGCGGGGCAGGAACACGGGGTTCGCCGCCGCGGGCATCCATCCGGCCTCCATGGTCATAATGGACGATTTCATCGCCACCGGGACACAGCTTAAGGTCGAGCGGCCGGGCAAGGCCGCCGCCATGGTGCCCGTGGACAGCGTGGACGGGCCGACCGTCCGCCTCATCAACGGCGACGTGCTGTACGTGGAGACCGCCGAGCAGGCGCGCGCCGTCCGCAGGGACGTTTCCGAGATACTCGATAACGGCGAGATACTCATCAACTACGGCGACTTCCTCGAGAACAATCATGTCCTGATACCGTCGCCCTACGTGCAGGAGTGGTGGGAGCAGGACCTCGCGCTGGCCAACGGCAACAAAGTCCAGGTCCGCTCGGCGGGCGAGGCCTTCGAGGTCTCTGAAAAGTATAATGTGCCCCTGCATCCCCGGTACACGCTCATGTGGAATGACGTCTCCACTGAGGACATCCTGCAACTCCGGGAGCAGGTGGTCACGAACGGCCGACCGGAAGACGGGCTCCGGATCGCCGTGGAGCCCCGGTCGAAGCGCACGCTTGAATTACTCCTTTTACCCCACAAGGTGAGGTCGGGCATGGTCGTCCTTGACGGCGACCGGGCGGACCTGCTGACACGCTGCCTGGGCCTGAACCCGGACCTCTCGCCCAAAGAAATAGAGGTTTCAGGGCTCGAGCCCCTGGATGCGGTTAGCCGCTTTGCCGGCGTCACGGTCAGGGACCGGGCGCTGTCCCGTATCGGGGCCCGCATGGGCCGGCCGGAGAAGAGCAAGATGCGGGAAATGAAGCCGCCGGTGCACGTCCTCTTCCCGGTGGGCGAGGCCGGCGGGAACCGCCGCTCGCTGGAGAACGCGGCCGCGTTCACGAAGACCATGAACGATAAGGCCGGGCTCATAGAGGTGGAGATGGGCCGGAGGAAATGCCCCGACTGCGGCGCGGTCACGTTCAAGAACCGGTGCGAGTGCGGCGCCCACACGGAACCCGACTACGGCTGCCCGGACTGCAAGATCGACAGCATCACCGGCAACTGCCCGAAGTGCGGCAAGCCGGCGACGCCGAACGTCCCCATGAAGGTCGACCTGAAGGGCCTGTATGCAGAAGCCCTGTCGAGCCTGGGCGAGAGGGGCAGCTACGAGATACTTAAGGGCGTGCAGGGCCTCATCTCGAGCGAGAAGACGCCCGAGCCCCTGGAAAAGGGCGTGCTCCGGGCGAAACACGGCGTCTACGTGTTCAAGGACGGCACCATCCGCTACGATTTGAGCGACGTGCCGTTAACGCACTTTAAGCCCCGGGAGATCGGGCTGCCGCTGGAGAAGCTCAGGCAGCTTGGATACGAGAAGGACGTCTACGGAAAGCCCCCCGAGTCAGGGGAGCAGGTCTTCGAGCTAAAAGTGCAGGACATCGTCCTCTCCCACGACTGCGCCGGCTATTTAATAAAGATCGCCGGGTTCATCGACGACCTGCTGGAAAAGTTCTACGGGCTGCCCCGCTACTATAACGTCAACTCGGAGGAGGAGCTGATCGGCCACCTGGTCATAGGGCTGGCGCCGCACACGTCGGCCGGCGTGCTCGGGAGAATGATCGGCTTCACTGGCGCCTCCGCCGGCTACGCGCACCCCTTCTTCCACGCGGCCAAGCGCCGGAACTGCGACGGCGACGAGGACTGCGTCATGCTCCTCATGGATGGCTTGATCAATTTCTCGCGCTCCTACCTGCCGGACCGCCGGGGCGGCAAGATGGATGCGCCGCTCGTGCTATCCATGCGCATCGACCCGAAGGAAGTGGACAAGGAGTCCCAAAACGTCGATGTGATGGCCCGGTACCCCCGGGAGTTCTACCAGGCGTCGCTGGAATACAGGTCGCCCAAGGATTTAGAGAAAACGATGGACCTGGTGTCAAAGCGGCTGGGAACGCCGGCCCAGTACGAGGGCTTCATGTTCACCCACGACACGGGCGACATCGCCGCCGGCCCCACCAACTCCGCCTATAAGACGTTAGGCTCCATGGAGGATAAGCTGAAAGCACAACTAGAGCTGGGAAGGCGGCTCCGGGCGGTGGACGAGAAGGACGTGGCCGAGCGCGTCATCAACTCCCACTTCCTGCCCGACCTTATCGGTAATTTGAGGGCTTTCTCGACCCAGCAGATGCGCTGCGTCAAGTGCGGGGCAAAGTTCCGCCGCCCGCCCCTTTGTGGCACCTGCCCTAAGTGCGGGGGCCGGGTGATCTTAACGGTGCACGAGGGCGCCGTGACCAAGTACATGGAAGTCTCCATTAACATCGCCCGGGAGTACGGCGTCTCGAAATATACGCTTCAGCGGCTCGAATTGCTGGACCTCTCCATAAAGAGCCTCTTCGAGAACGACAAGTCAAAGCAGGTCATCCTCTCCGACTTCATGTAATTATATAAAAAGAATTGGTGCCACTTGGTGTAGCCTTGGTGCCACTTGGTGATTATATTATATTTTGGTGCAGCCTGGTGTAGCCTTGGTGCCACTTGAGAGCAACTATAGTTTCAACCCCACCAGGATTACACCAATTGGCACCAATTTGTTATCATATCACCAGGCGGCACCAATTCTTTTTTTAAAATTTTATAGCAGCTTTTTGAGAAGGGAAAAAGATTTAGTAGCCGGAGCCTATGGGGGTATAACTATTACCGGTGGTCGAGGGTATGGGAGAGGGCAAAAACGACCTTACGTTAACTCGAAGGAGCTTTCTGGCCGCGGCAGGAGCCGTAGGTGCGGCCTTATTCTTAAAGGCTAACGCCCCAATGGTGGCCGCGGCCATCGCCGATTCAAACAAAAAGCTGGTATGGCTCCGGGGGTCGGGATGCGGCGGGTGCACCGCCTCGCTGCTCAATGGAGGCAACCCCGACGTGCTGTCGGCACTGGAAAAGATCAGGCTTGAGCCGGCCTACCACGACGAGCTCATGCTCCAGCAGGGCATGTTCGTGGACGGCAGCCCTGCGGGCGATTCCACCCACAACTCTAACGTCCTACTGCAGGACCTCATCGATGCGGAAGGCTACGTCCTCGTCGTAGAGGGCGCAATACCCGATGGCCCGGAGGGAAGCGGCCGGTACTGCATGTCGGGCGCCATGTCCTTCAAGGAGCTGTTCATCGAAGCTGCGCCCGGGGCTTCCTGCATCGTCGCCGCGGGCACCTGCGCCGCCTACGGCGGCGTCTCCCGGCTATTCAGCACCGCCGAGGCGGCCGGTGTTTCCTTCGCGGGGACGTCCAAAGGCCAGGGGGCCATGGCCCGCTACGGCCTCGAAAACACGGTCATCAACGTGCCGGGGTGCCCCACCCACCCCGAGTGGCTGCTGCTCGTCCTGGCGGACGTGCTCGCGGGCCGCGACGTGGACCTGGACGTGTACGGCCGGCCGAAGGCGTTCTTCAGCGCTGCAGTCCACGATTCCTGCCCCCGGAGGGGCGCGTACGACCGCGCCGGCAGGGATGGCCGGTTCTCCGACGGCGGATGCCTATACGCGCTGGGCTGTAAAGGGCCGGTGGCGTACGCCGACTGCCCCACGAGGCGATGGAACGGGGCCGCGAGCATGTGCACCCAGGCCGGCGGCCCCTGCATCGCCTGCGTCGAGCCGTCTTTCCCCGGGGCGTTCATGCCCTTCTTCAGCACGGGCGAAAGCCGGGACGTCTTCTCCGACCTGAACGTGGACGACGTCGCCAAGGTCATCGTCGGGGCGGCGGTCGTAGGCGCCGGCATCCATGCCGTAAAGCGCCTCGCCATCGGCGAGAGCGGCCGCGAGGAGAAAGGGGGGAGGAAATGAGGATCACAATCGACCCGGTGACCCGCCTCTCCAGCGGGCTGCGCGTGTCCGTCGAGCTGGAGGACGGCGCCGTGACCGGCGCGAGCGCCTCGGGCATGAGCTACCGCGGCCTCGAGCGGATGCTCGTGGGCCGGCCGCCCGCGGACGCGCCGTACTTTACTCAGCGCATCTGCGGCATGTGCTCGTCGCCCCACGCGACGGCGTCCGCGGGCGCGGTCGAGAGCGCCGCCGGTGCCATGGGCCTCATACCGAAGGACGCCCTGGTCATCCGCAATCTTCTCAACGGCCTGGGATGGATGAAGAACCACGTCGAGCACCTCTACCTGGGGTTCCTGCCTGACCTGGCCGACCCCTCTTACGGGGACGCGTTGAACTCGTCTGGCCTGGGGAACCTGCTGTGGAAGGAACTGAAGAAGCGGTATGCGGCCGCGAGCGGCCAGGCCTGTGGCGAGGCGCTCCTGTGCATCAAGGCCATCGGCCGGGCCGAGGGCATACTGGGAGGGCGTTCGCCCTGCTCGCCGGCCATCGTGCCCGGTGGCGTCACCGCGAGGCCCGCGAGGGGCGATATCGATGCCCTGGATCTCTGCCTGGCCGACGTGGACAGTTTTCTGCAGAAGCGGCTGGTCGGCGAATTATCCCTGGACGAGTGGCTGCAGAACACGCACGACCAGGACACGGGCTTTGCCTACGATTACGTCCAGGAGCTGCCGATGGGCGACCTGTCGTCCTCCGTCGGCTGGGGCGACCTGCCGCTTTTCCTGATGTTCGGCTCCAGGATGTTCGCCAGGGACGTGATGACCCTGCCGGCCTACATCGGCCTCGACACCATGGGCGGGTACCCGATCGACGACCAGCTCATCGGCTTCCTCAGCTACGGGTCCTTTTATAACGTCCGGGACGACTCGGGACAGTTCCGCGACGGCTATACGGCGGTGGAGGACGATAAGGCGAACGCCTTCGAGATGCCGGCGGGGTTCACGCCCGGCAGCATGACGAACATATACCGGGACGCCGATAAGGTCGACACCAGCCTCATCGTCGAGCACGTCCACGCCTCGTTCTACGATTACGGCGACTCGATGGCGGCGAAGACGCCGCTGGACGGGGAGACGTCCGTGACGGATAAGGCCTCCGCCATCGGCTTCGACGGCACGAAGTACAGCTTTGTCAAGGCCCCGAGGTACGGCCGCGTCCCCTGCGAGGTCGGCCCCCTGGCGAGGCATATTAATGCCAGGGAAAAGCTGGTAATCGACGCGATGAGGAGGCTTTTCGCTCATAACACGACCGTGGTGAGCTACCCCATGGCCAGCGTCTATACCCGGACCATAGCCCGGATGCAGGAGACGCTGCTCCTCTCCCGTATGCTGCACGCATGGCTCCGGGACCTGGAGGTCAGCGACGACGGCCGGAGGTACAGCGTGCCCGTATCCGTGAAAGCCAACAGGACGGGAAGCGGGCTCATCGAGGCCCCCCGGGGCGCGCTGGGGCACTGGCTCAAGGCAGGCAAGGATCAGATGATCTCGAACTACCAGGTCGTTGCCCCGACCACCTGGAACGCATCGCCCGTGTGCACGGAGCAGAAGAGCGGCCCCATCGAGCTGGCCTTGATGGGAAGCCACACGACGCCTTCGGGCTACCTGCCGGGCTCCGAGGCGAACCCGGTCGGCATCTACCACATCATCCGGTCCTTCGACCCCTGCACCACCTGCGCCGTCCATACCATACAGAGGGGTGGCCGTGGATAAGCTGATCGTGACCAGGCACACGACCCTGGAGAGGCTCTCGCACTATACCAACATCGTCTCAATGGCGCTCCTGCTCGCCACGGGCTTCATCATGTACCAGGGCCTGCCCTACCTGTCCTACAGCGACGCCTACGCCGTCCACATGATCGCCGCGGCCGCCTTCATCGCCAATAACTGG
Source organism: Methanocella sp. (assembly GCF_035506375.1). NCBI lineage: Archaea > Methanobacteriati > Methanobacteriota > Methanomicrobia > Methanocellales > Methanocellaceae > Methanocella > Methanocella sp. The sequence goes on along the minus strand of NZ_DATJPM010000039.1, from coordinate 61,612 downwards.
ATCGTGATGCCGTACACGGCCTTCGTGAACCTTTCAATGCAGAGCTACATGTTCTGGCCGGCCGACTTCGGGCGGCTGTGGGGCGTTCTCAAGAACTTTTTTACCGGCTCGGAGTACCCGCCGTATACCATTTACGACACGGGAAAAGGCCGTTTCGTCAACCGGTTACACCCGGCCGCCAAGCTGCTCCTGTACTCGCACTATGTGGCTCTTTTCGTGGCCACCATTACCGGGATCGTCCTGTACTCCAGCTCGCTCTCCATTCTCGGGTTCGGAGTCTCGGCTTTTATCATCAGGGCCCTGGACGTTCTCGCCCCGTCGTTGCGCCTGTCGGCCCCGGCCCTCGCCCGGGTACTACACGTCGCCGCCGCCTACTGGTTCGTGGCCGAGATCGTCATACACGTGGGCCTGCTGCAGCTTGACCCTAAGAAGTTTTCGCACACCCGGTCCATTTTCACCAACGGCAGGGAGAACCTGTACACCGACCCGACCGCGGACATCGTCGATACGTCTGCCCGCTCCGAGGACTTTGAGCAGAAGGCAGCAATAAAAATAAAATAAATATTGAACTATTTTTTTAGCTTAATGCGCTCCATGTCCTCGGCCCTGTTTACATTCAGAAAAGTCTCGAGCTCAGGGTCCACTCTTCTGATCTCCTCGTCGGGCACGTAGACCACGTCCTTCATCCTCATGAGGGGGGCCGAAATCTTGCTCTCCCCGGCGGCGATGGACTCTTTGACGGCCCTGAGCATGTGTTCCCTGTGATAGACGGTGTGCAGGGGCTCGATGAGGCCGCCGGCGTGGCCGGGGACAGCGGCATCGTGGCCCTGCGCCCTCTCGAACAAGAGCCGGACGGCGGCGGTGTTGATGAGGGGCATGTCGCAGGCGACGACCACGACGTAGTCGCCCCGGGCTCGCTCCAGGCCGGCGAGGATGCCGGAGAGCGGGCCGATGTCTTTTATCGGGTCATAGACGAATTCCATGCCACGGATAAAAGGAAAAAGAAGTTCTTTCTGGCGCTCGTCCCTCACCGAGATGACCAGCTCGTCGGCGACGGGGCAGAGCGCGTCGATGACGCGGCAGATCATGCGCTTTCCCCCCACGAGCCGCAGGGACTTTTCGCCGCCTCCGAACCTCGTGGAGCGGCCGCCGGCTAATATTAAACCTGACCTCATGATTTTCCCGGGAACGATTGTTGTTTAGATGAGATAGTATAAAAAAATAGCTTAACACTTCAAATTTTAGCTTAGCGTCAGTCTTTTTTCGCAGCGGCTATTCGTGCACCTGATTATCGGGCCTTAATGCATGAAGAACGCATAATAGAGAGCCATCGCTATGACGCCGCCCAGCATAGTGGCATAGAAGTTGACGCCCTCGTTCGTCAGGAGCTTTTTCTGCTGAAACGTGGCGCCGAGGACGCTGTCTATGTTCGTGCCCAGGACGCCGCCCAGCACCGCCAGCAGGAAGGCGACCTTGATGTCCGGGCCGGCGACGCCCATGACGATTGCCACAATGGCGATGGCGACCGAACCTGCGAGGGCCGCGAGCTCTCCGAGGGATGAGACCGCGCCGTCGGTTCCGGACTTTACCTTTTTCAGCGTGGTGATCATGCGCGGCTGGCCACTGTAGGTAGAGCCGATCTCGCTTGCCAGGGTGTCCGCGGTCGCCGTGGCCATGGCGCCCAGATAGCCCATGACGAAGATGTTCCTGTCGACGGCGCCGATGAAGGGCAGGCTGAAGCTCCCGATCGCCCCATAGGCGACCACGAAAACGAGCGGGATGAGACAGTTGCCGAACACGTTTCGGTAGCCCCGTGAGCCTTTGTTAGTCTGGGCCGCGCCGATCTCGACCTTGTACTTGTACTTGTACTTGGTGAAGAACGTGCCCAGGAAGAAGAACACGAGCAGCAGGGCGAACCACCCGATGCCGCCGAATAATATCATTAGCAGGCCAGAGAGCACGCCGGCCAGCGCTCCGGACAGGTCGGCGGCGTTCAGCTTGTACGAGACAATGCCGATTATTAATGGGAACGTCGTGGCGATGGCGATCTCTGCCGCCGTGGGTATGCGGGCGTAGGTGAAGGACGAGAACAGCCACATGGCCATGCCCGCGCCCAGCGGTATGGCGATGCTCTCCTCGTCCACGATGGTGTAGAGTAGCGCGCCGGTCACCGTGCCGATGACCGCCAGAAAGAGCATCAGGTCCAGCCTGTCCGTGCCCATGCCCATGTTCACCATGGACCAGCCGCCGAATATGAAGCCGAATAAGGTGCCCAGTATCAGCAGCGTCACGATCCAGAAGATGGCCTTGTCCCGGGAGACGAGGACATTGACGAGCGTGGCGGCGCCCTCGCCGAACGCCACGATGCCGATGGTGGCGGCCATCACGTAGACGGGCAGGTCGAGCGAGACGACCAGTATCGCGAGCAGCAGGATGGCGAAGCTGAACTTCAGCGGCCCGATGAGCACGCCCGCCTCCATGTCCCTCTCGGAGGCGAACGCCCTGAAAATAAATGAGTTCTTGGGGATGTACAGTATGGCGACCGTCCCGAAAAGAATTCCCAGGACTATGACCCATTTAGGGACGAAAGGGAATAAGAGCGCCAGGAGGCCAAGCGAGATATATGCGGACTGCCTTTTTAGCTCGGCGTCGAGCGAAGGCTGTCCTGGCGTGCTGGGCCTCGGGTACATAGAGGCAGTATATTCGGCCGATACACAAAATACTTTACCCTATAGTGAACTAATAGGTACGATGCTCGTCAGGCAGCTGGCATACAAGATCTACGAGATGTCCCTGGCACGCGGTATCAGGCAGAGCCCGGTGCCGCGGTGCATAGCGTTAGTCATATCGGACGGCGATCTCATCGATAAGCCGTCGCTCAACAAGCTGCTCCAGCTCATCGAGTGGTGCGGCGAGCTCGGCATCCACGAGGCCTCGATCTACGTGAGCGTTACGGACCCCGGGGCGGTATCGAAGCTCGCTGAATGTATCCACGACGTTTTCAAGGACGCCGGGTTCCCGGGAAAGATAGTATCCCCCGGGGGCATCGCGCAGATCGGCGGCGACAGGCCGTGTACGGTCAGCGTCTCCATCGGCTACGGCGGAAAGCACGAGCTGACTAACGCGCTCCGGGCGGTCATGGAGGACGTGCAGGAAGGCCGGGTCGCCCCGGACAGCATCGACGAGCAGGCCATCGACTCGCGCCTGATCTTCAAGTGCGAGCCCGACCTTTTCATTCGCACGGGCGAGGCCAGGCTCACCGATTTTCTCATATGGCAGGCAGTTTACTCGGAGCTCTACTTTACCGACGTGAACTGGGAGGACTTCCGGAAGATCGACCTGCTCCGCGCTATTAGAGACTACCAGTACAGGCAACGCAGGTACGGCACATGATCACCGAGCAAGACATCAAGTTCCCGGACATACCTTTCGGAAAGACCGCCGTGCTCATCGTCCTCGGCCTGGCCATCTATTTTGTCTACCTGTACGTGGTCGGCTTCGACAGCGTCATGAACGTGCTCCGGCACGCCAACTACTGGTACATTGTGCTGGCCATGCTGGTCGTATTGGTGTCAAACGCCTTCCATACGGCCGGATGGTGGGTGTACCTGCGGAACGTCGGCTATAAGATCTCGTTCATGAAGGCGTACCAGATGTACCTGTCGTCCATATTCTTCGTCAACGTGGTCCCCACCATGGCCGTGAGCGGTGAGGTGTCCAAGATATACTTCATCCAGAAGAGCACGCCGGATACCCGTTTCGACAAGACGCTGGCCACGTGCCTGATCAGCCGGGTGCTCGAGATAATCCCCATCGCCACGGGCGCCACCGTCGGCGTGCTTTACATGGCCTTCTTCTACGGCATGCCCCTCTGGGCCACCATTTTTTGCTTATTCATCGCCCTCGTCATGGTGTCTCTGGCCATCGGCGGGCTCGTCGTGGCCATGGACAACGCCCTGTTACGAAGGCTGACGGGCGCCGCCTTCCGGCTACTAGGCCGCCTCCTGAAAAGGGACCTTAGCGTGCAGGCGGAGCAAATCGACGTCATCCTGATGCAGTTCGACACGAGCCTTAAGGGCATTACCGGTAACAAAGCCCTGATAGCCGGGTCGCTGTTACTTATATTCACGGCCTGGTGCCTGGACGTCTCGGTCGCCTACATCGCATTTATGGCCGTGGGCAGCACGGTGTCGCCGATGCTCGTAATCACCGTGTTCTCCGTCATGGTCATCCTGCAGATGCTGCCCCTATTTTTACCGGGAGGAATAGGCGTCGTGGACATCGTCATGACCACCCTGTATATGACCGTGGGCATACAGAAGGAGACCGCGGCCGGGGCCACCATGATCGTGCGCTTCGTCACTCTCTGGTTCCTCACTGCCGTGGGGGGCCTCGTCACGCTCTACCTGGTGAAAGCTCATGGGAAAAACGGCGTCAAATAAGGAGAAAGAAGCAGAATATTTTATCGGCCAATCGTACGCGGCCATATAAATTCTAGGATATATTATATACCCGGAGGCAAATTTCTATGTATGAGCGACTATGTGCCCGTCAAGGTGAGGGGCGTCTATTTTGTGAGCACGATCACCGGGCCGCAGGCGGTCGTGTTCATCGCTGCGGACAACGAGCGTATGGTCCCCATCTACATCGGGCTCGCTGAGGCAATATCCATCGACATCGCGCTCAGGCAGGAGACCACGCCGAGGCCCATGACCCACGACCTCATGAAGACCATGATGGACAGCTTCAACATCAAGATCGACCGGATCATCATCGATGACCTTGACGAGCAGGTGTTCTACGCCAGGCTCATGCTCAAGGACACCGGACGGGAGATCGAGATCGACGCCCGGCCCAGCGACTGCATTGCCCTCGCTGTGCGGATGAACGCGAGCATCTTCATCGATCCTGAAATATTCGACAAGGTCGCCGTGGACCGCAAGGACATCGAGGCGGCCGGCAACCTGGAAGAGTTTTTCGAATAGATAATTACTTATTATTACTTTCAGAATGCTCGAACTGCACGTTTAACTACTTATTTTCATCATTATGGAAATATGTTCATTCCATTGACCATCAACCATCGCCGTGATGGGCTGCCGAACGTGCTCATCGCGGGCGACACGGCGGGCATCTTCTACCTGCTCAGCCATCTTACAGGATTTGAATATAACGTCTTTTTAGCAGACACGGGCATCCGCAGGCCCCTCCGAGAGTTCCCATGCCACCGGGGGGCCTCGAAGGACCGGGCCAACGTTTACTACGACTTCTTCGACGGCGGAATCGGCGCCGGCATCCCCAGGCGCATGGACGCGGTCCTCACGACCTCGTGCGGCCTGAAGCGGTGGACCAGGGGCTTCCAGGTGCCCGCGATGCACCTGTGGCAGGACGCCTCCGGCACATGGCTGGAGTTCGAGGGCGTGGGGCTGAGCCCGGAGAAGAGGTCGGTCGGCGGCCTTCTGGAGGAGTTCATGGCTGCATCCCGGGGGCGGTACGTCCCGGCATCTTTCCAGGCCTTACTGGATAAGGACGGCGGGCTCCACGCCTTCCCGGCGGTCGAGAAGTGGGAACCCGCAAAAATATCGCCCGGCGAGTCGACGTTCAGCGCCTGGGACCGCGCCCGCGACCTGCTGAAAAAAGGGGAGAAGCTCGCCATTGGAGAGGACAGGATAGACTCGGGCGAGGAGCGGAGGCTCATCGAGCTGGGCGTGCCCGAGCTGGACGTCGTCGCCATCGAGCGCCCCGGAAAGGAAAAATACGTCGAGCTGACGGGCGACCTGGCGAGGGTGTTCGACGGGCTGTTCTAAAATGGGGCTGGCCACAGAGGCCACGGCGGGCTTAACCACAATGGCCACAATGACTTATAATTTCACCACAGTGGTCCACAATGGGCACAGTGGTTTATACCACAATGGCCACAATGACTTATAATTTCACCACAGTGGTCCACAATGGGCACAGTGGTTTTTTAATAATGGGCCACGGAGGCAGCACAGAGTTCGCCCGGACGGCCTAACGAGCGGGGTCTGCGAGGGGGGACCGCGCGGAGCGCTCTTATAAAAGCCGAAGGCAAGTCCCCTTTCAGTATATAAAAAACAATTATATTCATTGTGGACCCCTGTGGTGAATAATAAATAGTCCTCAGTGGCCATTGTGGACCCCTGTGGCGTATCACAAGTTTCCGTGTCCGGCCTACGCGGCCCGGACGAGGTCCACGATGCGGTCGAGCACGGCGCCGACGCCCTGGCCCGTTCGTGCCGATATGGGAAATACTTCGCAGAACCCGTTGGCCTCCTTCCTCACCCGGTCCAGCGAGGCCCCGGGCATGTCCTGCTTGTTGGCCAGGACGATGCAGGGCACCTTGCTGGCATGCAGCTCGTTGAGGATGCTCTTCTCGAAATCCGTCATGCCCCGGGTCGAGTCGACGACGACGACGCCCGCGTGCAGGCCGAAGGAGACGACCTCCCGGGCCACGTCGAAGCGCTCCTGGCCCGGCGTGCCGTATAAGTAGAGCCGATAGCCGTTGTGGTCCTTTACGGCGAGGTCGAAGGCGACGGTCGTGGTGCCGTTCCCGCTCTTGACCTCCGTGGAAATGGGATTCGGGTTGACGCAGCGAATGAACGAGGTCTTGCCCGAGTGGTAAGAGCCGAAGGCGACGACCTTGATGCGGTTGCCGTTATCGGCTTTTCTGGCTACGTTTTCAAACATTAGACAATGCCCTAACACAAATACATTTTTATAAACATAATTCTTTCTATGCGGGCGCCTGGCATCAACAAATTGATATACTTTACATATTTTATTAAAAGCACATGGCCTATTCCAGCGGTATCGGCACGTCCGAGCTGATAGACTTACTTTTATCCTTCGCAGTGCTTACCATATCCTTCGCCCTTGTGGACGGCGGCCTGGACGGCCTCACGTCCGAGCGCCTGGCCATCGTCGCCGTCGCGGTCGGCACCGGCTTCATACTCCACGAGCTCGCCCACAAGTTCGTCGCGCAGCGATATGGCTATCAGGCGGAGTACAAGGCGAGCATATTCGGCCTGGCGCTGACGGTGATCATGGCCCTGACCATCCACATAGTGTTCGCGGCGCCCGGCGCGGTCATGATCCGAAAGCCGGCCTACTCGTCGTCCCAGACGTCCCATAATTTTGAGGGGGACAGCGACGCCTACTGGGACAGCCTGGAGCAAAAGGCCGGCAATGAGGAGCTCTGGATAGCGCTGGCGGGGCCGATGACCAACATTATATTGACGATGTTCTTCTTTGCCCTGCTCATGAGCGGCCTGCTCAACTCGCCATTGCTCGTCGGCATAGCCTGGGCGTCGTTCCAGATCAACCTGATGCTCGCGGCGTTCAACCTCATACCCATTGACCCGCTGGACGGCGGCAAGGTCTTCCGGGGCAACCCTCTCATATGGGTGATCGTGGGCGTGCCCACCATACTGGCGGCGCTCGCGATATTGTTCCTGGGCGTCGGGGTCACTTAAGCCCCTCTAAGTCGCAATCGAAGACTGTTTCAGCCACGAAGCTATACTAAGCTGGCCTGAAGCTACGCGAAGACATTAATAAATATTTTATAATAATATTGTTGCCGCCTGGTGTAAACCTGGTGCGGTTGAAACAAGAGTGCTTACAAGCGGCACGGAGTTTAAACCAGGCGGCAACAACGATTTTTAATAAGTCTTAGAGAACCTAGAGCCAGCTTCGAGCCACTTTGAGGCTGAAAAAGTCTTCGAGCCGCTTATCACGCTTAGAGGGCCCTGACAGTGGTGTTAAATGAACCTGGAAAGCAGGAGGCTCAGCTCGAATAAGACGATAAGCACAACGCCGACGATAAGCTGCGAAAGCATCGTGGGGTCGGGCGAGATGAATACGGCGAAGCCCACGAGAAGCCCGTAGACGACGAGCCGGCTGTCGGCCAGCATCTTTCTCCTGACCAGGCCCATCCTGATGGCCAGGAGGATCACGAGCGGCACCTGGAAGACGATGCCGAAGCCCAGCATGAAGTTCGTGGCGATGTCGAACGTCTGCCCGACAGAGAGCTCGTGAGAGGCCAGAGAGCCCTCGTAGTTGAATACCATATTAAAGAATAGGGGCATGGTGACGAAATACGCCAGCGCCGCCCCCACAACGAACAGGAGCAGGGAGAACGGGAAGACCGCGTAGATGAAACGCTTTTCGTGCCCATAGAGCCCCGGCGCTGCGAAGCAGAATGCCTCGTAGACGAGGAGGGGAAATCCGACGGTGACCGCCACCAGGAAAGATGCGATGATGCGCACCTTGAAGAGCTCCAGGGGCTCGTAGGCAATGAGCTTTGCCGAAGCCGGCACGATGTGCGCCAGGATGGCGTCGACAATCCGGGGCGAGAAGGGAAAGGTCGCGGCCATGAGGACGAGCGTGACCGCCAGGACGATGACCACGCGGTCCCGCAGCTCTCTCAGGTGCTCGGAAAGGGGCATTTCCCGGTCGTGGGGCGGGAGCGATGTTTCCTGCATCGGTTATGAGAGTTCACGCATGAAATAAAAAACTTTGTCAGCCGGCTAGAAGCCGGTAGCCGGTGCAGGCGAGAATGACGAGGCCGCCGGCGAACGCCAGCAGCGGGTTTCGGAGCAGGTCGAAGCTGCCCGTGGCCAGGAGCACGCCCACCGCCAGCATGGAGAGGCCCACGATGAGCCCCGTCACGTCGAACATGGACACCTTTTGCGGGGGCGCTTTTTTACTCATCGCCGCCTCAAGAGCCGCCACCCTGTCCTCCAGGCGGGCGCCGCCCGCCGGCGGCTCGCCGGGCACGAACTCCACAGGATCGCAGGCGGACTCGCCAGAGAAACGAAGCTCCAGCGCGCTCACCCGGCCGCTAAGCCCCCTGGTGCGCTGTTCCAGCGCCATGACCCGCCCTATGATGTCGGGCTCCCCGCTCTTATTCGTCGCTTCCATAGTTATCACGAATTTTGCAATTATGTTAAAGTAAGTCGTAAACTATAAGTATTTTACCGCTAAATGAAAAAAAGTATGCTCGACGAGAGAGGCGTGGACTTCCTGGGCATGAGGCTCATCGTGGTGCTCATAGCCGCAGCCCTGCTGTTATCTGGCGTTGCCGTTTACGTGGAAGAATATGCCGAAAGGTCCTCGATGGAACAGGCGAGGCGGGAGGCCTCCCGCGTCGATAGCCTAGCTCGCGCTGAATATGATGCCGGGGGCCCGGGAAGCAGCGCCCCCATAACGGTTTGTATACCAATGAGCGTAAAGTGCATGGTCTTCAACGGCACTACGTATTCCATCGAGTTCGCCGACGGGTCGCAGGAGACCCGGGCCTCGGGCTGCCGGTTCTCGCCGGCCGCCCTGTACCCGGGCACTTACAGGCTTGACGTGGCCGTCGCTGATAATGGCAGCTATGCGGTCTTACTGGAGGCGGCGCGGGATGCTTGACGATAAGGGCTTTGACTACGGCGTCCTCACCGGCATAGGGCTGGCCATCGCGGCCGCCGTAGTGCTTCTCATCGCCCTCACCATGCTCCGGTCCTCGGAAACGGCCGACGCATCCGTAGCGCTCCAGTCCGCCGCCTCCGAGGTGTGCGGCGACATCGAGGCCGTCGGGGCCATGGCCGTGCCCTATAAGGCGGAGCGCTATTACGAGTTCGACGGCGTGGATGTGCGAGTAAGCTCCGGATACGTGAACGCCTCGAGCGGAAAAGGTACTTTTTTCAGGCCCTTCGCCGGCTGCATCGTGCCTGGAAAATATGAGGAAAACGGCACGGTGATCTGGAACGGCACGGCGGGCATGCGGGAGTATCTGAACGCCTCGTTCAACGCCACGGGCACGAAAGACAGGCCCGTCGACCGTAACCATACGAAAGCGCTTATAGCCCTCATGGTCCGGGCGGGCGTGAGCACGATAGTGAGCCCCGTGGAAGTGCCCCGCGGGCGGCCCCTCGTCATTGAAAAGACGCTTATATACGCCATGGACGGCGCGGAGGCGGAGCCCTGTGTGCTCGTTTACGCGGGATGAGCGGGGAGTGACCGAGCCGTTCACCGATATGCCCGCCCTGGGCATCGTGGCCGTGGGCATGATAATATTCTCGTACCTGATGCTGTCCGCCTACTCCTCCTACGCCTCGTCCGCGTATTACGCCGACGTCCGGGGCGACCTGAGGAGCGTCGCCCATGCCGTCGCCGCCGACCCCGGGCTAACAGATTCGCCGTACACGCTCGACGCCCGCAAGCTGGATAACGCGTCTGTCGTAACCGATTACGGGTACAGGGCCGTTCAAATTACAGTAGATGCCCCCGGATATCGATGGACGCGGGGCCGCGCTTCCGGCGGCACATCGGCAAGCTGCGCGCTGCCGGTATCGGTCAGGCTGAACGACGCCCGGTGCGTCGCGGGCATCCTCAGGGTCTCCATGTGGGAGCGATAGCGTGCACGACGACGGCTATTCGACCATCATCGACGCCATCATGTTCCTGGCCATGGTGTCCGCCTGCGCCCTGATCCTGTCCCCGGCGATCGCCGGAGGCGAGCGCCAGGAGGCCGCGGCCGACTCGGGCCTCAGGGCCATGGCGTCCTCGTGCCTGGCCTCGCTGGAAAGCGGCCGGGTGGACTACTTCGAGTACCGCATCCTCGGCGACCGCGTCGACAGCATCGCCGGACAGTGCGGGATTGACCCTGGAGCGTGGCTCTATCGTGAGGCGACGAAGGCCGTCCTCGGCAGGGGTAATCGCCACAAGGCCACGATGGAGATCGCAGCGGAGGCCGCGGCCTGCCAGTTCACGATTCGCATTGAGAACAGCACGATGACGCTCAACCCGCTCACGGGAGAATACCGCAGCGCCGTCCAGGGCGCCGTGGAGCGGCAGGTCCGGGTCGGGCTGGACGAGCGCTACGGGTATCATTTTTCGCTCCGCTGGGTCCCCTTCGCCGGAGTTCCATTCGAGGGCTCCGTCGATTCCGGCGTGCCGGAGCCCGAAGAGGCGGCGTCCGCCTCCACGCTCGTCACCATGCCGTACCGGACCGACGTCACGGGAAGCCGCATCGAAGAGGCCATCGCGCCCGAGCTGGCGGACATCGGGAACGCGACCCGGGAGTACCGGGCCGGCGGCCCGGAAACGGTCTACCGGGAGAGGCTTAAGGCAGGCCTGAGCGGCTCCCTTAAAAAGTCGAGCCGCCCCATGGTGGAAGAAGTCCTGGGGAACACGCTCTACGAGGTCCTTCCCGCGAACGACGTGGGGAACCCCCTCGGCATGCTCGCCACGTTCTCGGACAACGACACGGTCTCCGCCGGCCCCGTCCTCCTGAACGCGACCCCCGACCTCGAAAGCCTCCTCTGCGACATGGTCGTGCGGTACAACGCTGAGCCCCTGGAGGCCCTGGCCGATAAGATCGTCGAGGGCGTGGACGACGGCACAATCGGCCCGGGTGAAGAGCGGGATATCATCGTGCGCTGGCTGTGCACGCGGTATAACCCTTCCATGGCGCGGGCTACGCTAAGTGTGTGGGTGACGGCCGATGCTTAAGGACGATACCGCCCGGGTCCCGTTCGCCGTCATCGGCATATTATTGATCGTCGTGTCCACCGTGACATCCGCATATCTCATGGCCATGCAGTCTAAGGGCATCTCGAACGCCATCGACGACGAGAGGGAGGGCGAGCTGAACGACGCCCTGGCCTGCGCGGAGGGCGACATCGATAACGCCCTCAACTATGCCTGCATCTACGCCGAGGAGGACATCGGCGAGAGGCCCATCGTCAACTCGACCATGGATCCTGGAGAGGCTAACCTGCTCAGGCTAAAGCGCATGGCCTGCCGGAACCTGTCGCAGTACCTGGAGGCGAACTATCGGGGCGATTTCGTGTACGGCGAATACAGGATCGACGCCAGCCCGGGCGGCGACGTCAGCGTCGAGCCCGTAAGCATGAACATGAGCCGCGTCGTCTACCACCCTGTCCTTCAGTGCAATATCAGCTACCCGGCCTATTACGTGGCCTCGATTCCCGTGCGGCTTCATATCACGAGCCCGGGCACATCCCTCGACCATACGGAGGATTACACGGCCAGGACGCTGGTTACCTCCAGGCTGCCGCTGCTGGAGAGCCTGACGGGGGAGTACGAGGCCCGCCTGAACGGCACTGCCATGCTCACGGACATAACGGCTGCCTCGTTCGCCTATACCTGGGCCCGGGGCTATTGCCAGTACTACACGGGAGAGCCCTCGAACATCGTGGATGACAAAGACCTCGCTCTCATCGCCAACGCTGCCTCGCTCCTGGAGCAGGGCTGCGAGTATAACTCCGTGGACCCCGTAAGCCTGGCGTCGCTGGTAAAATACACTTATGACAGTTCCCGTTCCACGAAGGACGTGGAAGAGCACAACAGCCTCTCGTACATCAACCAGTACAACTTCAGCAACGCCTCGAGGCAGTCGCTGTCCGATGACCGGGTGCCCGACGAGTACCATTTCAATGCGGACGAGGTTGTGGATAAAGCGCTGAGGGATGCCATCGCGGACCCGGTCAGCCGCTACGACGTGGACCGCGCATACGGCTGCCGCATGTACATAGAAGTCCATAGGAGGGAGACCGCGGAGCGGTATAATGATTCGGGAAGCGTGTGCCAGGAATCGTATCCTCTCACGCCGAACGCTAACGGCACCGGGCCCTTCTTCCGGGAAGTATGGAAGGCCTGGGCCAACAACTCGACGGGCAGCGGCTGGGACGAGACCGTGACCATCGACTACGTCATGGAGGACGGCTCGCTGCTCTTCGTGTACAATGATATACAAGCGCCCCACCAGGAAACGGAGTTCACTTCGGGGGGCAGGGCGTACGCCGACTCAAACCTCGTGCGGGCCGTGGACGGGTACCACGCGGCCGTTCCTGTGCAGGACATCCTGTTCGACCGCGTCCTGTACCCGGACGGAGGCTCCGGGCCCACCGTGGAGCTGGCATGCGAGCATAACGAGTGGGTGGAGTACGCCTCGGTGTCTGAACTTAGGGCTCTCGCCCCCCTTGTAAAGCAGGCCATAAACGTCACGCTCCGGGCTTCGGACTACGCCTCCTACGACGAGATGATGACCGACGCTTACGGCCGGATGAGGGAGCAGTTCCGCCGTAACTATTCCGACTATTTATCCGAGGGCAGCTATCGCGAGGACGGCATTTTCAAGGGCTGTGGCGCCAAGTACATTTTCTACCAGCGGAGGGCGTTCATTGACGGCATCCGGGAGGCGCTGGACGCCTCGGCGAACGCCTCCGCGGACGCGGACGGCCGCATCGACCGGAAGCTTGGCGAGTACTCGGATTCCATGAACTCCTCGACGGTGAAAGACGGCGCCCGCAAATCGAAGGATCTTCTGGATAACACGAAGATGTTCATACCCTTCGGCCTGAACATGACGCTATCGGGAGGAGAGGGCAAGGACGACCCTTATAAATGGGAGGAGAACGTGTCCCTGGCCATCGACCAGAGGCCGAACTACCTGGACGTGGAGAACTACACTGACCCGGAGACGGGTTATACCGTGAGGCCCCTCCGGGTGAGAAATGTGTGCGCCTTCGCCCTGCCTACGGACATCGTCGACACCGGGGCGGCGACGGGCGCCGTGCTCGACGGCATCGACGCCGTTTCGGGCGCCGCATGCAGGCTCGCCAACGATACCATAACGGCCGAGACGTCGCAGCTCGTGGACGGCGTCTCCTCGCAGGCGAAGCAGGCCGTGAAGGACCGGATCAACGACGCCCTCGTCCACGACCAGGACCTGCGGGGCCAGGTCACCCGGGAGGACGTGAACGGCACGGTGGAAAACTCCTTCAATGGCCGCACGCCAGGGCAGGCCGTGCGGGACATGAAGAACGGCTCCCTGCAGCGGGAGATCGCCGGCGATCTCGCACAAAAGGCTAAGGCCCGCGCGGAGAGCGGGCTGGCGAAGAAGTCCTGCGAGTACGTAGACACGTACGGCGACTACATCGAGAGCAAGGCCGAGGAGACGATCCTCGGGGCAGAGCAGCAGGCCATCTCCTGCGTCATAGGCACGCTCTCGGATAGCGTGAAAAGCGTTTTTAAGGACTTCATGGCCGAGGCGGCGGGCAGGGCCGGCGACGCGGCGATTAGTAACGCGCTTAAGCGCATCCCAATGGGCCTGCCCCTCCTGCCGCCCTGGGGCTGGTGGGCGACAATGAACATGTGGTACATAGAAATTAAGGGCGAGATACCGTACCTGGCCGTCTACGATGCAGATAACGAGCCCATGCCCGACCCCATACTGGGACAGCGTGCGACAGTCTACGTGCGCCGCCCCATGCTCGACATCCGCGAAGGCGACGACATCGTGGGGAATAACGAGCCGGTCAGGTTCTACATCCGGACGTGCACCTTCATCGTCGTTCCGCCCGGGCCCCAGGGCATCGGCGATAAGCTGGGCGGCTGGGAAGAGAAGAGCCCGGGGTTCGACGAGGAGGCGAAAGCATGAAGGCGTATATTTTGCTGCTCACGCTGGCCGTCGTGGTCTCGATGCCGGCCGTCGCCGAGGCGAAGCACGTCATCAAGGCTTACTATAACGGGCAGGAGGCCACTGTAACGGGCGTCACACTCAAAGTCGACGAGCCTTTTACGATTGACCTGTACGTGACTCCGGACAGGCACACGACTGTGTCTGCAAGACTTAGGGAGCCCGGGGGAGGGCTGGAGTCGTACCGGCGGATATCCGGAGACCCAGAGGATATCGTGCGTAAGAAAGGCGGCCCGAACGATACGGTGCATTACCAGTGGGTCATGGCCCCGACGGACGCCTGGACGGGAGGCACGGCGCCGCTCGACATCCAGTACAACGTCTGGGGCGAGACAATGGACGGCGACGTGCAGGGGTATTTTACGGTCATGGAGGCGTACATCTCGCCCGAGAAATATCAGCCGCCGGCGCAGGCGGGCCCCGACTCATTGATGCAGGCCGGGGCGGCATTAGCCATGCTATCGCTCGCCGCGCGCCATCGCATATCACGTATCACAAAGCATATTTAAGCAGGCGGCGATTAATACTAAATCATGTTAAAAAAATTATTAAAACAATTAAAAATAAAAAGGTCCATAGAAGCCAGGGACTGGACCCGCAACAACAGGCTGATCCAGTCGGGCGCCTACAGGATGTTCAACTACAACCGCTAACCTATTTTTAACTATAAAAAGTGAAAATAGGAAGGGTCAGAGGCCCTTCCGGTCTAATATCAGGTATATGCTAACAAGGCACACGATATGTCCGTCATGATGTGGCAAAATTAAACGTGATAATTGAAAAACGGGCTTATTCAGGCTTTATAAGCTTATGGGACCGTTATTTGTCCTTCCCGCCCCGGCGCGCCAGGTCGGCGAAGTATTTGACCTTGGAGCTGTGCTCTATCATCGTCGTGGTGTTGAAGCAGTCCTTCAGGTCGGGGCCGATGGCGAAGGACCCGTGGCCGCGGTTCATCACGCCCCGGTACTTCGTCGTGGTATAGACCCGCGTGAGGTTATCGAAGAGCTCCTTCGAGCCCGAGTCGCCGTCCACAACTGGTATGGTGCCGAGGAAAGGTATGCCTTCACTGTCCATCGGCTTGATCTCGTCCCCGCACAACAGGGATTCCACCACGGCGAACTGGGGATGCGCGTGAATGATGGCCCTCGCGTCCGTGGCCAGATAGATAGCACGGTGGCTGGACGTCTCCGACGAGGCCTCGCGGTCCGCCGGCGAGGGATGCAGCCCGACCTCGACCACGTCGTCGGCGCCCTCGATGGAGTCCAGCATGACGCCCGTCTTTTTTATGAGCAGACCGCCCGGCGTCCGGACGCTGATGTTCCCGAACCGCGAGCTCACGAGGCCGCTGGCGGCCAGCTTTTTGCCCCAGTATGCGATATCCCGCCACATCATATCCCCATATCTCACGCATATTATTAAGGCTATGGATGGCGACATGTAAAATAAGCCCGCCGGCTGAATTTCCACAGGAAACAATGGGGTTTTAATCGTGGTATCACATCTGAAGGCCTGGGAGGACGAATACACCCGTACCACCTGGAGGGGCCCCTACAGCATCGAGCCCTTGAAGGAGCACCTGAAGGCGGGCGCCCGCGTGCTCGACGCCGGCTGCGGCAACGGGAAGATGCTGGCCCCGCTGGCCAGGGCAGGCTTTGACGCCGTGGGCATCGACATATCGAGGGGGGCGCTGTTAACCCTCGCCGAACATGGGGTCGTGCAGGGCGACGTGCGGAACCTTCCGTTTAAAGACTGCTTTTTCGACGGTATCGTGTGCTATGACGTGCTCCAGCACCTGCTTGAGGGCGAGAGGAACGCGGCGGTCATGGAAATAAAGCGCGTGCTCGTCCCGGGGGGCTTACTATTTATTCAGGTGTTCGGCAAGAAGGACATGCGCTATGGCGGCATCCTTGTGGAGCCCGATACCTTCCGCCGGCACAGCGGCATCATATACCACTACTTTTCCGAGGAGGAAGTGAAGTCCATGCTGTCCGGGTTCACGCTGCTCCGGATGGACAGCGCCATATCGCAGAAGACCTTCAGCGGCGAGGAGTTCACCCGCCACAAGATCACGGCCGTCGCCCAAAAATAAGCCCGACGTAAGGCCGCGAAGCATGCTTCGCGGACTTAGCCAGATTTTAGAGCTTAAGATCCGGGGACCACAAAGGTCATATACCGAATTATCACTATGGGCTATTAGGGGAAATGGAGAGGAAATCGCGGCAACGCAGGCGTTTTTACGATTCCCTGCCCGGGCCCTGTTCGGAGGGCGAATTTTGTATTGCAACCATTAGTTTACTATATAATACATTATATAAAAATGCCTCGGAGTCTTTTGATTCAGGACACGATTCAGGACACAATTTAAATATCAGTTAAACAAATGGTAGTTAGCTGAGGGTTGAGTAGGAAATGGATATAGCTGATGGCTTGTACGGTTTTTTCGGCGCGAGCGACCCCGCGACGCTGCTGCTCGACTTCCTCGTGGCGGCAGTGCTGGCGGTTTCCATCGCCTACCTGGCCCTGGAACTGTACCGGATCTACCGGGAATATGCCCGGAAGGAGGTCCCTGCGACCGTAAAAGAGACGCCGAAGCCCGAGGCGGCTAAGCCGGCCGCGAAGCCGCCCATGCCAGGCCCGATGGAGGCCATGAAAACGCCCGTGTCGGGAAAGGTCGAGATCCCCGCCATCGACGTGGTCAAAGGCTCTCTTTCGGAAAGCATGGTCACGCTCACCCAGAAGTACCGGCTGAATTCTCTGACGCTCGCTTCCAGGGACGGCCTGGTCATCGCGTCCACGAGCAAGACGCCCGACCAGGACGCCGCGGTGTATTCGGGCCTGTTCCAGGAACTTTATAATGTCAAGCAGGAGCCATACTATTACGTCGAGGCAAGGGGCGTGGGCCTATACTCCGTGGAGAGCGGCGCCCAGAAGGTCATCGGCATCGCGGGAAGAAAGGGCGGGCTCGCGCCCGAAGAGGTCCGGGCCATACGCGAGGACACGAAGAAGGTCGTCGACCGTTTCGCCTCCAGCCCGAGATAATCAAAAAGTTATTAATGTTTAGCCGTAGAGCTTTTTTTAAATGAAGCCCATAGACACAGTCACCTTCGACGTCTGGAACACGCTTCTTGTGCACGAGTTCTACGATGACCGCGTCAGGCTGGCCCGCATCGGCCGGGTCGAGACGGCCTTAAGGGACGCGGGCTTCCGGTTCACCATGGAGGAGGTGTCGAATGCTTACGAGCACTCGGAGGCGTGCCTGTCCGGCCTCTGGAGGGACGAGCGGGACGCGAGCCTGGACGGCCACGTCGCGCTGCTCCTGGACGGCCTGGGCCTGGAGGCGGACGAGCCCAATAAGAACATCCTTCGTAAGCCCTACGCCGACGCGCTGCTTGATTTTAAGCCCCTGATGGTGGACGGGGCGCCTGAGGCTCTTGAAAGCCTTAAAAATAAAGGCTTCCGGATCGGCATCATCTCCAACACGGGCCGCACCCCGGGCGAGACCATCAGGCGCGTGCTCGACGGCTATGGCATCCTGAAATATTTCAACGCCACGGTATTCTCCAACGAGGTCGGCTACATCAAGCCTAACAGGCGCATCTTCGAAAGGGCGCTGGCCGGGCTGGGCTCTGAGGCGTCAAGGACGGTGCACGTGGGCGACAGCGTGCTCCTCGACATCTACGGCGCCCGGGAGGCGGGCATGAGCGCCATACTCTTCAACAAGTACTCGGCGGGCTTCGAGAAGTACGCGACCCGTTACTACGATGCCGGTGGCCGCTGCGGCACGCCGGACGCAACGGTCGTGCGGCTGATCGACGTGGCGCCGGCCGTCGAAGCGCTCAAGATAAAGTAAATATAGGATATGATGCCGTATCTGAGGCTTATATGATGGACATCGACCTTCGCTCGACCATGGACATCCAGATCACCGCACTGGAGTGGATGCTTCAGGAAGACGGCAGCTATGTCCGGTACTACCCCGGGGCGGAGCGGGACGTGCGCCTGGAGCAGCTACCGGACGGGTCCCTGAGGGTGACGCCGCCCGAGTTCCACGACGAGGTCGTGTCCGTGTTCGATTATCCCCTGAACGACGTCTATAAGGGCAACAATAAGATCCTCCTGCAGCTCCAGGAATTCTATAAACGCTGCTGGGTCATGAGGCTCCAGGACCCGTATATCTCCCTTATGATCACTATCCTGACCCAGAACAAGACGGCCGACAGCGCCCGGAAGACGTTCCACAGGCTGCAGCACCGCTACAGGGGCATCGACGTGTACAAGATGGCCGGTGCCGATAAAAAAGAGCTGGAGGAGCTCATCCATTTTTCCGGCCCGTATAAGGCCGTCTACATCATCCAATGCTCGAAACAGATCATTGAGAGATGGGGTGGAAGCCTGGAGTGGATGAGGGCGGCCCCTGCAGAGGAGGCCCGGGATGCGCTGCTGAGCTTATACGGCGTGGGCCCCAAGACCGCCGACTGCGTGCTGTTGTTTTCTCTGGGGCACAGCGTGACCCCCGTGGACACGCACATCTGCCGCGTATCCCAGCGGCTGGGCCTGAGCCAGTCCACAGGCGACAGCGAGGTCGCAAAGCGAAAGGTCAAGGAAGACCTCGAGAAGAAGCATAAAATACCGGGCATGGCCCATTTACTCATCATCAACCTGGGGAGGGACTTCTGCAAGGCGCTTGTGCCCCTGCACCATATCTGCCCGGTAGAGGACGTGTGCCCCAAGCGGGGGGTGGTTCGGCCTGAGCGGCTCCTGTGACTTCGGCGTAATCGTCCACGGCCCGGAGGCCGTCTATTCGGGCGAGGTCGCGAAGGTCATCGCCTTTTTGGGGACCCGGGGGGACGTGCGCGCCTGCGCCGCGGGCACCATGTGCCGGACGGCCATCATCGACATGAGGCTGGAACACGCCGTCGATATCGCGCGATGCGAGCTTCCCAGCCGGACGCTGGCCGCGATACCCTGCCCCGTGCCCGTCCTGGTGAACAACGGAAAGACCGTCGACTCGGGCCTGGCCTTCGGGGACATCGTCGTCGGCCGCGCCGGACGCACCGCCATACAGGTCGAGCGGGCCTCGGAAAAGGACGGCGTTATTATACTATGGGAGGTCGAGCCGAACGAGACGGCCGCATGGGTCGCGAAGGCGCTTTCGGAGCATTTCTCGCTGCCCCTGAGGCGGCTCCGTCCATCTGAAAATGAGGATGGCGAGTGCCATAGTGTAAGGTGTGCCTGCCCGGGCGAGCCGCTCTTCGCCAACGGGATCCTTATCGGCGTCGTGGAAAGCCCCGACGTGAAGGTCCACATGAAGGACGGCCGCATCGTGCGCCTGGAGGGCGTCACGGCCAAGGATACGGGGCTGGCCCGGCTGGGCCAGGCGGCCGACGTGAAGTTCAAGTCTGGCTACATCCGGTATAAGGCCGGGCCGGAGTGCGACTATCCCGTGCGGTACGGCAAGGGGCATATGGCCGTCATCGACCACATCGCCTTCGGCTCTCTGGAGAACGTCGACGCGGACACGGTCTGCGCCCTGGCCGTGGGCGACGACACGACCGAGGTGGCGGGCGACGTCCTGGCCCGGAGGGGCGTGCGCATCGTCGGCATCACCGACGGCGACCGGGACGGCGTGCTGAAGGGCCCGGTCAGGGCCTGCGGCTCGGTCGTCCTCAGGGTCTCCGGCACGACGGACGACGAGGCGGGCGCGGCGCTGGCTAAAAAAATCGGCGGCACGGACACCTTCGAGGGCTTCGTGGAGAGAATAAAGGATGAGCTCTCGCGTCTGGAGATCGCCTACGAGGTGTGCCCTTGATCGCTGGCATCGACGAGGCGGGCCGGGGCCCCGTTATTGGGCCCATGGTGGTCTGCGGCGTCTCGGTCAGCGAAAAGAAGCACAGGAAGATCAAGTCCATGGGCCTTAAGGACTCCAAGCTTCTCACGCCTAAAAAAAGAGAGGAGTTCGCCGTAAAAATTAAAGAGGTCTGCGAGTATGAGCTCGTTGTGGTGAGCCCGGAGCGCATCGACTCCAGGGCCGACGACGAGACGAACCTCAACGAGCTCGAGGTCGAGTGCTTTTCGAATATCTTAAGGGCGCTGAGGCCCGCGGTCGCGTACGTCGACGCCTGCGACGTGAACGCGGAGCGTTTCGGCATCAACGTGAAAAAAGGCCTGGATTTCGAGCTCGATATCGTCTCCAGGCATAACGCCGACCGGGACTATCCCGTTGTCTCTGCCGCCTCCATCCTGGCCAAGGTCCACCGGGACGCCCTCGTTCAGGAGATCTGCGAATCCATCGGGGAGGACGTGGGGAGCGGGTACTCGCACGACCCCATCACGAGGGAGTTTTTACGGGGCTATTATAAGAAGAATAAGTGCATGCCGCCGTTCGTGAGGAAGTCCTGGAAGACCACGACGGCCATCATCAACGACTGTTTGCAGGCCCGGCTTTTCCAGTTCGATTAAGCCAGTTCAGCGGCTTTTTCTACTGTTGTGTTGGCGACTACGGGGCTTTGCGGTGAAAATAGAATTCACCACAGCATCTAATTATAAAATCTTAGAGCAGCTTAGAGCCGGCTTAGTGTTACTTCGTGGCTGAAACGGTCTTCGAGCGCTTTTTAGCCTTAGCGTGGCTTAGAAGGGCCGGACGCCCGCCGCGAGGCAGCCGAGCAGGAAGCCCGCGATAGCCCCGGTGCAGAGGAACGGCAGCCCGGCCTGGGGCTTTTTCAGCTCCACCACGATGTACATTAAGACGACGTAGCTGACCAGCGTGCCCAGGATGCAGCCCAGGGCGGGCACGTTCACGAAGCCCAGGAGCGGGGGCGCGCTGAGGAAGGCGTTGGCGGATACGGCCAGCATGGTCGGCATGACCGCGTCGCCCAGGCCCATGAAGTACGCCTCCCTTTCGGCACCCTCGGCCGGCAGGCCCTTATTATTCTCCATGAACGAGTAGCCCCACCGCCGGGGCATGACGAACATGATGGGCATCTTCAGGTCCATGAAGCCCTCGGCCAGCTTGAGCATGTGCTTCGTCTTGTAGACGGAGATATAGTCATAGACGGCCAGGATCACCAGCAGTACGATGGTCGGCAGGATGGCCAGCGATATGCCGAAGAGGGCGCTCGCCCCCGCCGCCACCAGCACGCCCACCGTGTCGATGATGTACCATTCGGGGTAGACGATGAGAAGCGCCGTGAGCAGCAGGGAAAGCACGACCGATACGCCCCCGGCGATCAGCGGGTCGACGGACGGCACGAGCAGCACGGCCAGGCCGAACAGGACGTAGACCAGCGTCGATAATACGGCGACGGCCATGATGGCCTGGATCAGCCAGTTCACCTTGTACCTGACTATGATAAGCATGGCCCCGGTGAAAAGCAACAGCAGCACCACGTAATAAAGCGAGTTCCAAACGCTCTCCGGGTTCCCGAAGGCATTATCCAGGTGGTAGCTCTGAAGGGGAGGCACAAGCAGCAGCGAGATGGCCTGCACGAGCAGAAGGAACAGCGCGATGCCGGCGATGACCGCCCACTCCCCGATCTTCAGCTTCTCCAGTGTAACTCCTCTCTGCTATTGGCGCGCTATAGAAATAAAAAGCTATGCCATCATCACGATGTATAGCGCCTTATCTGCCCCGTATAGCGGGGCAGCCACGGGGGGCTCTCGTCGAGGCGGAATGTTCGGGCACAGATCACGGTGTCCTCGATCGAGAAGCCCCGGCGCCGGGCGTATATCGACCCCCGGCAGTTCCGCCTCAGGCCGTCGACGAAGCTACGTACCTTCGACTCCTCGCCTTCGGCGAGCGTGCCGAAGCACGTCGCCTTCGTCCTCAGGCCCGCCTTTTCCGCCTGCTGCGCCAGGTCCCCGGCGCAGAGCCCTGTCTCGGGCATCACGAAGATCATCCACGTCTCGTCCATGCTACCTCCGCCAGCTCTTATCGAACGCGTCGAACCTGTATAGCCGGGTGAACAGGCATTTTTCGCAGGCTACCAGGGCCATGGCAGGGTCGATCATGACTTCGCTGGGGGCCTCCGCCCCGCAGTGCGGGCAGCATGCCTCATGACAGAAGCGCCAGGCGCCGAACTCCGCGTCCACGCCGGTGCCCTCCAGCGCGGGCATCTTTTTCTCCTCGTGGGCCCCATACTGGGCGTAGTGGGCCTCCGCCCCGCAGCTCATGCACTGCGTCAGCAGTTCACGGGGCAGTATTTTTATGCGCTGGATGGCCTGGGCCCGGCAGTTAAAGCAGAGCTCCTCTATGTCGAACTCCCACCCCATCGTTTGTAGCCTGTTTCCCATCTTTTCCAAATAAAAAATAAACCGGCGGGGTTAAAATGGTTGCCTGCGTTAAAAGGGCTACTTGCCAATCTTTATGTGAACAAGAGAGATAAGATAAGGCTATGAGAATATTGGCCCTCTCGGACATCCACGGCAAGTTTTTCCGGCTGGACGGCATCATGAAGAAGAGCGATCCCGTCGATGTCGTCGTTGTCGCCGGGGACCTCACCCACGGCGGGCCTCCGGAGAACGCGGTGAGGAGCATATCGGAGCTCAAGCACTTTTGTAAGAACGTCCTGTGCGTCGCGGGCAACTGGGACACGCCCGAGGTCAAGGAGGCCATCGGCCATTACGCCGTCGACCTGGAGGAGACGCCGAAGATCTATGGCAACACCGAGTTCATGGGCCTGGGCGGCTCGAACCCGACCGGAAATAGCACGCCGAACGAGTACACGGAGGAGCAGCTCGCCTATAAGCTGGACGTGCTCCTGAGCCATACGCCGCCTCAGCGGACTGTTTTAGTCACACATACTCCCCCCCAGAACACGCTGGACATGACGCCTAAAGGCGCCGCCGGCAGCCCGGCCTTACGCAGTGCGCTCGACAGGGTGGACGTCATCATCTGCGGCCATATCCACGCCGCGCGCGGTAAGATCAAAGACGGGGCCTGGATCATTAATCCCGGCTATGCCGCCGATGGCCAGGCCGCAGTCATCGATCTGGATACGATGGATATCATCTGGATCGATTCTGTCGTGTAGCCCCCGATGGTCGGGCAGATGGTAATTCTTTTACTGAGGCTGAAGGTGGACCTTCGCTGCGCTTCGGCCCCCTCGCGGACCCCCGGAGCTCGATTGCCAGATGGCAAACGGATAAAACGCCCGACCATTGTTCGTGAAAATTATTGATACATTGAAATAGTCATGGGTTTTTGGTAATATTATTATATAAACAATTATATATTCTTTGATTGAACCACATGGCGCAACATATCGAACTCGTCCGGACCGGGGTGCCCGGCGCTGACACTATTTTAAATGGCGGCATATACCCGGGGTCCGCCGTGCTCGTCTCCGGGCCGCCCGGCTCGGGCAAGTCCATCTTCGGCATGCAGTTCGTCTATTCCGGGGCGAAGGACTACGGCGAGGGCGGGCTCGTCGTGGCCATGGAGGAGACGGACCGCTCGCTTTCGGAGTACGCGGGCTCAATAGGGCTGGAGGCCTGGGACGGCCTCGTGGAGAAGGGGGCCATAACGATGGTAACCGACGACTACTTCTCGAAGATGGACCTCCCGGGCTCGCTGGAGGGCATCATGGAGCTGCTGGGCAGGACGGAGGCGAGGCGAATGGTCGTCGATCCGATGAACCTGTTCAAGTTCTACTTCCCGCAGGACGTGGATCGGCGGCGATATCTGCTGAAATTCATCCGCATCCTGAAAAAGCGCGGGATCACCTCGCTGCTCATATCGGAGGTCATGGGCGAATTCCCCAACATGCCCCTGACCGAGGAGATGTACATGAGCGACGGGAATATCAACCTCATTTTATCCAGGATGGGGAACAACGTGGAGCGCTGCTTCCGGGTGACCAAGATGCGGCGCCAGGCATTCAGCATGAAGATCGTGCCCATGGGCATCGGGCGGGGCGGCATCGAGGTCTTCCCCGAGGCGGTGCCCTACTCACTAGGGGAGTGACCCATGCAGAGCACGGCCGCGCCCGACTGGCTGGCGGGCCTCGCCAGGCAGCACCCGGATGTGTTCGGCGCCAGCTCCGGCCCGCTGGCGGAAATGGAAGTGCCGCCGGCGTCGTCCCACGAGTCCCGCGTGTACGGGGCGGACGTCCCCCGGGTCCACGTCAAATTTTTCCGCCGAACCCTGGGCCGCACCGGCGTCACCTATGACCCGTGCCGGGAGATGCTCTCAGAGTACGGCATCCTCCGGGAGTTCGAGAAGAACGGGTTCGCCTCGGGCAGGCACAGGGTCGTGAGGGCGCTGGGCGTCAACGAGGGCCTGGACTGCGCGCTGGCCACGGCCTACGTGCCCGGCGAATCATTGCTGTCCATCGTCCAGCGGACGCTGAATGGCGGAGAAGACCGGGAGCTGCTGAGCGCCCTGGACCTGACGGCAGGGCTCCTCCGGAAGATCCACACGCTCATGCCCCAGAGCCCGAAGGTGGACGGCGCCGATACCTTTTACTCGTTTATGAAGCCCCTGTTTTATCTGGAGGACCAGGGCGCCCTGGACGGGTCCCACCGCCGGATCATGAAGGGCCTGAGCCGCTGGCACGGCCGCCGGCCTCTCTTCGAGCAGAGGGGCGTAACCGTCCACGGCGACGCCAACCCGTCGAACTTTAAGATACACGAGGGCATCATTTACGGCTTCGACCTGGAGCGCAGTCGCCCGGGGCGGAGCCCTCTCCTGGACGTGGGCACTATGGTGGCCGAGCTCCAGCACCAATGCGGGTACATTACGAAAGACATGCGGAGGGCTGGGCCCTACGTGGAACATTTTCTGCATGCCTATGCGCCCTCGGCCCTGGAGTCGGACATGATCGAGGGGCTACTTCCGTTCTACGTGGCCCTGGGCTTTTTCAAAATAGCCATGCTGGGATACTGGAAGCGCGACTACAGGCGCTATCTGGTCGAGGCGGGCGCGCGGCTCATCGAGGAGGGGCCATGATCACGACCATACTCTTCGACATTTATGGCACGCTCATCGATATCACCACGGACGAGAACGATCCCGCGTCCTACGATGCGCTGTCGAAGTGGCTCGAGTACAAGTATATTTACGTCTCCGGCGAC
Organism: Methanocella sp.; assembly: GCF_035506375.1. Taxonomy (NCBI): domain Archaea; kingdom Methanobacteriati; phylum Methanobacteriota; class Methanomicrobia; order Methanocellales; family Methanocellaceae; genus Methanocella; species Methanocella sp. The sequence continues at coordinate 36,033 of NZ_DATJPM010000039.1, read as the reverse complement.
CAGCTTAAGTGGCTCTATAGGGAGGAGTTCGCACGCCGCCTGGGCTCCGCCGAGGCCCGGAGCCGGGCGGAGGCGGACATCTTCAAGAACATCATAGAGGAGTTCGAGTTACGGGTTGGGGAGCAAAAGGAGATGTACCCCGACTCTGATGTGCGCGAAGTATTCAGGGCAATCGTCATGAAGTTCGCCTCGAGGACGCCCGAGGAGCTGGACCACCTGTCGTCGGACCTCTCCCAGCTTTTCCGGGCCATGACGCGGAAGCGTATCTTTATTTACCCCACGGTGAAGCCGGCACTCGACCAGATGCAGAAGAAGTACCGCCTGGGCATCGTGTCCAACGCTCAGGAGGCGTTCACCATGCCCGAGCTCGGCCTGTACGATCTGACCAGGTATTTTGAAACTATAGTGCTGTCCAGCCAGGCGGGCGTCAAGAAGCCCAACTCCCGGATCTTTACAAGAGCGCTGAGTAGCCTGAACGTGAAGCCGTCCGAGGCCGTCATGGTGGGCAACGACATGACGGCGGACATGATGGGCGCCTCGAAGCTCGGCATGCGCACCATCTTCGTATCCGACAGGCCTGCCCGGGCCATCAAGGGGGTCACGCCCGACGCCGTCGTCCCCGGCATCAATCTATTCCAGGTCCTGGAGCTCGTTGACGCGTGGAATGTAAAATGATACCGAGAAAATTAATATAATTTGTCATATAAAATCATTAATTATGAAGGTCCTCCTGGTCTACATGAACCGCTATCGCCCGATGGCGCCTCCGCCGATCGGCATCGCCTACCTCGTGGAGCCGCTGCGCCGGGAGGGCCATGACGTGAAGGTCGTCGACCTCATGTTCTCCAGGGACCCGGAGGGCGAGCTCAGGAGGGCCATCGCAGGGTTCAGGCCGGACGTCGCGGGGCTGTCCTTACGCAACGTGGACAACCAGGACATGCGCCACACGCAGTACTTCGTGGATGACGCGAAGCGGCTGGCGGGCATCGTTAAATCCGCGGGCGTGACCACGGTGCTCGGCGGCACGGCGTTTACGACGTTCCCGGCCCAGATGCTCGAGTACCTGGGCGCCGACTACGGCATCGCGGGCCAGGGCGAGGAGAGCCTGCCGCGCCTGCTGGCGTCGCTGAACACGGGCAGCCTGGACCGGGGCATACCCGGCCTGGTGTGGAGGGAGAACGGGCATATAAAGGCTAACCCGCCCGACCTTGGAGGATACCGCTCTAAGGCCCGGTGGGACCTGGTGCCCATGAACGGATACGCGAAGGGCTTCCTGGCGGGCGCCGTCGTCACCAAGTCCGGATGCCCGTACCGCTGCGCCTACTGCAACGTGACCACGGCGTTCGGCGGAGAGCTCAGGCCCAGGAACGTGGATGACATCGTGGGCGAGATCCGGGCGCTGAAGGCGCAGGGCACCCGGGTGATTACGCTCACCGACGCCTGCTTTAACACGCCTGCCGGCTACGCCAAAGATGTACTGAGCGCTATCATCCGGTCGGGCCTGAAGGTATATCTGAATACCACCATCGTGCCGGTAGCCGGCCACTTCGACGACGAGCTCCTGGGATTATTTAAAAAGGCCGGAGGAATCTGCGCCTCGCTTGGCGCGGAGACGTTCTCGAGGCGGATGCTGCGGAGCTACAATAAGCCCTTTACGCTGGAGGACGCGCTGGCATGTGCCAGGCTGCTCGACCGCCATAAAATACCGTTCATGGTGCAGGCCCTGTTCGGCGGCCCAGGGGAGAACGCCTCCACGATCAGGGAATCGCTCGATACGCTCCGTCACGTCCATTATGCGAGTTTCACTTACACCATGGGCATCCGTCTGCTGCCCGGCACCCGCCTCTTCGAGACGGCGAAGGGCGAAGGCCTCGTCAATGACGCCTCCGAGCTGTTCAAGCCCAGGTTTTATATCTCCCGGGACCTGGACGTGCAGTGGGCCGAGCGAATGATAAAGAGGACAATGCTCCGCTACTCGTACCGGAACCTGAAGATGCTCCCCGTCAGGGCCAGGCGGGCGCTGGCCGGCATCATCCGGTAAACGACATTTTATTTCCATCTGCGCATATGTAATTAGGGATTTCTGATGATCGAGAGAATATCGCACGTGACCGTCCTGGTCCGGGACTACGACGAAGCGCTGGACTTTTACACAAATAAGCTCGGGTTCGAGAAGGCCGAGGACTCGAAGATGCCCTCGGGCGACCGGTGGCTGACCGTATCGCCGAAGCAGGGGCGTGACGTGCAGATCGTGCTGCAGAAGCCGGGCAAAGCCACGTTCGGCGACCTGACGGAGGAGATGCTCGGGCGGATCGGCCAGGGCACCGCCTGGGCGTTCAAGGTGGACGACTGCAAAAAGACGTGCGACGAGCTCGCGAAAAGAGGCGTGAAGATACTGAGCCCCCCGCAGGACTTCGGGTTCGCCATCGAGGCCATGTTCGCCGACCTCTACGGTAATCCGTATATCCTGATGCAGCCGCCGGCGGGCAGAAAGTAACTTATAGCATGAAAGGATAGATTGTGCCGGATAACATGACGTACAGGGTATTCTGGGCCGATTCGATCGCCGACGAGGTCGTCGAGCGCTATGGAAAGGGCGAGGTCGTGGTCAAGTGCGCCGCGTCCCCCTCGGGCGGCAAGCACATCGGCAACATCAACGACATTCTCAGAGGCTATTTTATCAGCGAGTCGCTAAAGAGCATGGGCGTCAGGACCCGGCACGTCCACACGAGCGACGACCGGGACCCGCTGCGGAAGATCCCGGAGCGCATGCCGGACCGCGAGGGGAAGTGGAAGGTCCTCTCCGAAAAGGAGCTCGGGGAGCTGGGCAAGTACATCGGCATACCCTATGTCCACGTTCCCGACCCGTTCGGCTGCTGCAAGTCGTGGGCCGAGCACTTCAACAAAGTCTGGCTCGACGGCGTCGAGGCGCTGGGCGTCCACGTGGAGGACTTCAGCAACGACGCGCTCTACAGCGAGGGCAGGTTCGAGCCGCCGATGCGGACGATCCTGTCGGACATCCCGCTGGCCCGGGAGGTCATCTCGAAGTTTCAGATGAACACCCCGGCCGACTACATTCCATTTAACCCCATATGCGAGAACTGCGGCCGGATCACGGCGAAGGCGACCGCGGTCCATCTGGACGACTGGGCCGTGGACTACGTGTGCGAGTCGAAATCGCTCGCCGGCGAGTTCGAGGTGCCCGGCTGCGGCCACCAGGGGACCACGTCCCTCAACAACGGCAAGCTCCCCTGGCGCTTCGAGTGGCCCTCCCAGTGGCAGATCTTCGACGTCAGGATGGAGCCCTTCGGCAAGGACCACTACGAGGGCTCGTGGCCGTCAGGGCAGGAAATATCGAAAGTAATTCTCAAAAGGCAGCCGCCCGTATACACCGTCTACGAGTTCTTCCTGATCAACGGGGCCAAGATGTCCACGCGGCACGGCAACGTGTTCATCACCCAGGACATGCTGGAGATCATGGAGCCGGAGACGTTTTTGTACTTCTACTCTCTCAACCCCATGAAGCAGAAGAACCTGGACGTCAAGAACATCAACTTTATTGTCGATGCTTTCGACCGGTTCGAGCGTATCCATTATGACGAGGTGGAGACCCCGGACCCCGAGGAGAAGGAGACCGCGAAGCGCGTATATCCCATGCTGCCCATAGGCCGCCGGAAGGTGCGCATACCCTACACGTTCGCCGCCATGGTGAGCGTCTCGAAGAACGACGAGCACATCATCCGTACGCTCAAAAAGACCGGCCACCTGCCCCAGGACGCCACAAGGGAACAGGAACAGGACGCCCTGACGCGCGTATACAAGGCCGGCACCTGGGCGCACAAGTACGGCCCCGAGGAGTACAACGTCACGATAGCGGAAAAGCTCGAGGTGCCCCCCGACATCGACGCCGCCGAAAAAGAGGCGCTCTCCGAGCTGGCCGACTACATCGAGGCGAAGCACACCGAGGAGGAGACGCAGTACGAGATCTTCGAGATGGCCAAGCGCCGGGGCATCAAGCCCGGAAAGCTGTTCAAGACGGCCTACCTGCTGCTCCTTGGAAAGCCCAGGGGGCCCAAACTCGGGCCGTTCCTGCTGGCGCTGGACACTGACTTCGTCGTGAAGAGGCTGCGCCTCGATGCGTAAGTATTTCCCCCTTTTTCTATTTTTTCTGTTGCTTTTTTATCCTTCGCCATTTAAGATACTAAGGGTATAGAGGACGCCATTTTTCCGCCACAAAGGCACGATATTAAACCGGTAAAATAAAGCATATCCTTCCCATGATCCGGGCCGCACCAGCGTCCCAATTATGGAGAAGTGCCATTAAAGATTTAGCGAGGGCGTGCGGAGCCCGCGATCCGTCACTGCCATAGGGTTAAAGGGTAGTTCGGCGCCTCGTCGGTGATTATGACGTCGTGCGGGTGGCTCTCGGCTATGCCCGATGGCGTGACCCGGATAAACCGGGCCTTCTCCTGCATCTCCTTTATGTTATTCGCCCCGCAGTAGCCCATGGACGCCCGCAGGCCGCCGATAAGCTGGTAGACGATGTCGGCCACGGTGCCCCGGTACGGGATGGCGCCCTCGACGCCCTCGGACACGAACTTTGCCCGGCCCATGTCGCCCTGGGAATACCGGTCGGAACACTCGCCGCCCGCCATTGCGCCAAGCGATCCCATGCCGCGGTACTGCTTATACTTCCTCCCTTTGACCGTGATGAGCCGGCCCGGCGCCTCCTTTGTGCCGGCCAGCAGGTTGCCCAGCATGACGCAGTCGGCGCCCGCCGCGATGGCCTTTGCCACGTCGCCCGAGTAGCGCACTCCGCCGTCGGCGATGACCGGCACGCCCGCGGCCCGGGCCACGTCCGCCGCGCTGGCGACCGCCGTTAGCTGGGGGACGCCCACGCCGGCCACCACCCTTGTCGTGCAGATGGAGCCCGGCCCTACGCCCACCTTGACGCCGTCCGCGAACCCTGCCAGATCCTCGCACGCCTCGGCGGTGGCGATGTTGCCCACGACCACGTCCGCGGCCACCATCTTCTTTATGCGGCGGGCGGACTCGACGACCCGCATGTTATGGGCGTGGGCGCAGTCGACGCAGATCGCGTCCGCGCCGGCCTTGTCCAGGGCCATGGCCCGCTCGATGTCGAAGGGCCCGACCGCGGCCGCGACCCGGAGCTGGTCCTCGCCGTTCTTATTGGCGTTCGGGTACTGCCGCCTCTCGATGATGCTCTGCATGGAGATGATGCCTATCAGGCTGCCCCGGTCGTTTATGATGGGCAGCCTCTCGACCTTGTGCTCGTACATGATGTCGATGGCCTCGTCTATCGTGACGCTCTCCCGGGCGGTGACCACGTCGCGGGTCATGACCTCGACGATCTTTTTGTTTGGGTCGGCCTTGACGATGGGCCGGATGTCCCGGCGGCTTAAGATGCCGACGAGCCGGCCATTCTCGATTATGGGAATGCCGCTGATGCTCTGCTCTGTCATGACCTTCCAGACCGAGTCGATGGTCTGCGACGGGCTGGCGGTCGTCACGTCCCGGGTGAGGATCTCCTCGCCGCGCTTGACCTTCTTTATTTCCTCGACCTGCGCCTCCCGGGCCATGTTGCGGTGGATGACGCCGATGCCGCCCTCCCGGGCGACCGCGACGGCCATCTCGGCCACGGAGACGGTGTCCATGGCGGCGCTGACGATGGGGACGCCCAGGACGATGTTCTTCGAAAAACGGGATTTGACGTCCGCATGGTCCGGTTCAACGTACGACTTGCCCGGGACCAGAAGGACGTCGTCAAAAGTAATACCGAGCGGGGCGTCGAGCTTTTTTAAGAACACTATGGATCACCATACCCTTTTGGGTAAGTATGCCCGAACCCAATATTAATAAATTTCCTCTTTTGGGTTTTTTATAGCGCGTGGGGCGTTCTTAAAAAAATGTCCATGCCGGATGCAGGCGATTTTTATCCCAGCATGGCCTTGAGCTTCCGGACGAGCTCGGGCCGGATGGCCTCGGTGCGGTCCCCGCCGCATACCATGCCCCGGACGCCGATGATGTCCGGCGCGATATTTTTTATCGCCGGGATGTCCTCGAATTTGATGGAGCCCGCGATGGCGCAGTGGAGCCGGTTATCGTGAGCCAGGCCGACGAATCTTTTTAATTCCTCGTTACTCATGAACTCGAAAGTGGACTTGCCGTCCTTGATGCCCGTGTCCACCATGACCACGTCGACGTCGGCCTTCTTCGCTGCCTCCGGCAGCTCATAAGGACTGATGGACCCGATCCTCGAATAATCGGAGTAAGCCGAAGCGACGATGGTCTTTTCAGCGTCGAAGGTGCGGACGGCCCTGGTGATGCCGGCCAGGAGCTCGTAAGCCTGCTCCGGCGTGTGAATGTCGTACAGCCCAACCTTGATGTACTGCGCGCCGGCCACCGCCGCGCCCAGCGCCGCCAGGGAGGCCGTGCCGGGCTTGAAGCCGAAGTCGCCGATGGTCGCGCTCAGCGGTTTCGTTATACTGGACTTGATCTGCGCGATGACCCACGGGAAGTTGGCGCCGAGGGAGCCCTCCTTCGGGTTCTTGACGTCGATGATGTCGGCGCCGCCCTGCTCGGCCGCGATCGCCTCCTGAACGTTCATGGGGCTGACTAATAGCTTCATGTAAACCACCATAATACCGTTTTGGTATTTAATTGTTATCAGGTTGGGCGATTTTCATCATACAGGAGAAGCCCCCGCGGAGCGTACGGTTTCTAATTCGCCATGGCGACACGGCGAACACGGCGTTTATTAAAAATCGGCACGGCGAACCCACGGCGACACGGTTTCCATTTTGTTAATAAGTAAGAGCAAGAATTCGCATCAACGAAACGACACTCCATGAAGGCAAAACGAATGCAAAAAGGTTATAGCGGTTATTCGAGCTTCCTGACGGCGCTGCGCCAGTTCGCGGAGAGCTCGAGCTCCTGCCGGAAATTCAATTTCGCCTGGGCGTCCGTGACAAGGATCTTGTCGCCCACGGAGAGCGCCTCGGCGAAGTTCGCGTGTTCGCCCCAGAACACCACGCGTACCCGCCCCGTCTCGTCCGACACGTGCACGCCGCACAGCCGGCCGAGCTTGCCGTCCTTGGTGGTGAACTCCCGCACGCCGTCGATGCCCGTGACCACGCCCTTGATATTATACGACTTATCCGCCTCTATGTCGCCGATCTTCGTGACCGGCTCCTCGTACTCCACCTTCTTATCGGACTTGCGGATGATGCCGCGGTTTCCGACCTGTATCTCCACGCCGCCCATGGACTCCCGGGTGTAGGCGTGCAAGACCTCGATGGAGTCGCCAGGGTTGAGCGCCTCGATGTCCTTGAGCTTGTTGTCCCAGACGGTCAGGCGGATCTTGCCAGACTCGTCGCCGATCATGATGCCCTGGACCGAGCCCTGGGAACCGTCCTTCCGGTTAAAGGTACGGGGCTCCTGCCTGGACAGGATCATGGCCCGGACGCACACGTTGCCCATGCCCATCCGGACCTCGCTTATGAGGACCATCGGGTCTTTAACGGTTATCTTCGTGCTCTCGTCCCTCGCGATGCCGCCGCCCCGGCCGATGTTCACTTCCAGGCCGCGCTGGCTCTCCTTCAGGTAGCCGCTGACCTTGAGCACGTCGTTCTCTTTTATGTCGCCGGTCATCACTGCGTCTGCGAGCTCGTCCCATAGAACCACTGTGATCTCGCCGGTCTCGTCTGCCACCGTGAGGTTACATACCCGGCCCTCCGTGCCGTCGTTGCGGCTGAACTTCCGGACGTCGGAGGCCCCGGTCACCTTCGCGATGAACTGCACGTTCTTCTTGTCGAGCGTGATCTCCTTTATCTTGATGGCGCCGGCGCCCTCGACGCCCAGGTCGTGGGCCACTAGCAGAGCGGCGGTGTGCTCGTCGCACAGGCCGCCCATGATATCCATCTTCTCGTCCACCAGCTTTTTGAACTCATTCTGGGTGATCTTCCCGTTCAGTTTTTCATAGACTTCAAGCACGTCGGACATATGTAGCACGCTCTTCTACGGTAGGGCTTGACCACTATTAATACTATTGATTCAAAAATCTGGCGGGTGCAACTAACATTCTATTATGGTTAAATTTATAATGACTTCAAGGCATTATGCTACCTTGGATTCACATGTCGAATGACCTCACCATAACGGAAAAGATCTTCACCAGGGCGTCCGGCAGGCCCGTGAGAGCGGGCGATTTCGTGATGGCGTCCATCGACAGGGCTATGACCCACGACATAACGGGTCCCCTCGCCGTCGAGGGCTTCTACGAAATAATGCGGGATGAGGACGAAAAGAAGGTTTGGGACCCTAACAAGATCATTATTTTATTCGACCACCAGGTCCCCGCCGATTCGCTCAACGCCGCTGAGAATCACATTTTACTGAGGAAGTTCGCGAAAGACCAGAAGATCAGGCATTTCTACGACCTGCACGAGGGGATCTGCCACCAGGTCATGCCCGAGAAGGGCCACGTGTTGCCGGGACAACTGGTCGTGGGCTCGGACTCCCATACCTGTGCCTACGGCGCGGTCGGCGCCTTCGGCACGGGCATCGGCTCCACGGACATGGCGGCAGTATTTGCCCTGGGCAAGCTATGGTTCCGTGTGCCGGAGTCGATACGGTTTGAAGTCAATGGCAGGCTCGGGGACCGCGTCTACTCCAAAGATATCATCCTCAAGCTGATCGGGGACGTGGGGGCTGACGGCGCACGCTATAAGGCGTGTGAATATGCCGGCGACGCCATAAAGAGGCTGGATATGTCCCAGCGCATGACGATAAGCAACATGGCCATCGAGATGGGCGGCAAGGCGGGCATCATCGAGCCCGACCGCACGACGGAGAAGTACGTCCAGGAGCGCTCGAAGGGGTACAAACTGGACAGGAATTTGAAGAGCGATAAGGGCGCCATCTACTCAGAGGTCAGGGAGTACGACGCCGGCAGGCTGGAGCCCCAGGTCGCCTGCCCCCACAACGTCGACAATGTGGTCGACGTCGGTAAAGTCGAGGGCAAGAGGATCGACCAGGTCTTCCTGGGCTCGTGCACCAACGGCCGGTTCGAGGACTTGAAGGTCGCGGCCGATATCATGGACGGCCGGCCCGTGGCTAAGGAGGCCCGCATGATCGTCATACCGGCCTCGCACACCGAGTATATGAAAGTGCTGAAGGCCGGCCTCGTAGAGGAGTTCATGAACGCCGGGGCGCTGGTGGAGTCGCCATGCTGCGGCCCGTGCATGGGCGGCTCGTTCGGCCTGCTGGGGCCGGGCGAGGTGGGGCTGTCCACGTCCAACCGGAACTTCAAGGGCCGTCAGGGCAGCCCGGACGCCTTTGTGTATTTATGCAGCCCCGCCACGGCGGCGGCCTCTGCTATCAAGGGCAGGATCACTGACCCGAGGAGCGTGTGACCATGGCAAGGAAAGCGACAAAGAAGCTGGTAATGGAGAGCGCGAAGGACCTCGCGAGGGCCTGGAAGTTCGGGGACGACGTGGACACCGACGCCATCATCCCCGGCAGGTTCTTGATCATCAATGACCCGAAGGAGCTGGCGAGGCACGCCTTCGAGGGCGTGAGGCCGGACTTCAGGCCCTCTCCCGGGGACGTCGTGGTGGCCGGGGAGAACTTCGGCTGCGGCTCCTCGCGGGAGCACGCGCCCCTGGCGCTCAAAGGGGCGGGAATAAAGTGCGTCATCGCGAAGTCCTTCGCCCGCATCTTCTTCAGGAACTCCATCAACATCGGCCTCCCCATGCTGGAGTGCAAGGACGCCGGCCGCATCTCGGACGGCGACATCCTGGAGCTCGAGGGCAATAATATTAAAAACCTTACGAAGAACGAGACTTACAGGACCGTCCCCCTGCCCGAATTTTTAGAGGACATCGTGGATAAGGGCGGGCTCATCGAGTATGCCAGGGCCCTGGTCTCGAAGAAGAGCAGGCCGGCCGCGAAGAAGCCGGCCAAAAAGCAAATGACAAAGAAGAATAGATGAATAGCACTCATACTACTATGGTTCAAGAGGTTACTGGATGACATCGTACAAGATACCGGTGATCCCGGGGGACGGCATCGGCCCCGAGGTCATTGCCGAGGGTAAAAAGGTCGTCGAGGCGGCGGGCGAGGTCTACGGCTACGACGTGGACTGGGTGGTCATGCCCCTGGGCGCCGACCACTACCTGGAGACGGGGGAGACCGTTTCCGAGGACACGCTCAGGGAGCTGGGCGGCTACCGGGCGATCTACCTGGGCTCGCTGGGCGATGAGCGGAAGGTCAAGACGGGCATTCTGGAGAAGGGCGTGCTGCTGAAGATGCGGTTCTACTTCGACCAGTATATTAACCTGCGCCCGGTTAAATTACTGGAGGGCGTGGACACGCCCATTAAAAACAAGACCTCGAAGGACATCGACTTTTACGTCGTGAGGGAGAACACCGAGGACTTCTACGCGGGCATCGGGGGCCGCGGCGTGAAGGGGCTGTCCCACCAGCACTTAAAGCTAATGCGCGAGACGTTCAGCGCCAAGTTCGACCTGGACGTGCTCACGGACAGCGACGAGATCGCCTACCAGATCGGCGTGATAAGCAAAGAGGGCACCTGGCGCATTATCGACTACTCATATAAGCTGGCGCAGCAGCGCCACAAGCACTTATCGAGCGTCGACAAGGCCAACGTCATGACGGACATCTATGGCTTCTGGAGGGAGATATTCCAGGATGTGGGCAAGGGCTACCCGGACGTCAAGACCGATTTTAATTTCGTCGACGCGGTAACCATGTGGTTCGTGAAGAACCCGGAGTTCTTCGACGTGGTCGTGGCCCCCAACATGTTCGGCGACATCATCACGGACCTGGGCGCCATGATCCAGGGCGGCCTGGGCCTGGCCCCGGGCGGGAACATCAACCCGGAGGGCACCAGCATGTTCGAGCCCATGGGCGGCTCCGCTCCCAGGTATAAGGGCCTAAACAAGGTCAACCCCATCGCCACCATCTGGGCCGGCGCGCTCATGATGGAGTATTTAGGGGAAAAGGAGGCGGCCGGCGGCATCCTGACGGCCATCGAGAAGAACCTCGTGGACAGGAAGGTCCGGACTTATGATCTGGGCGGGTCCTCGAAGACGTCGGACGTCGGCTCGGACATCGCCCGAATCGTAAAGGAGCAGGGGCGCGTTTAAGCCCCTTTTACCATTTTATCGATAGTACCTCGGCCCCTGCCATGTATCGGCTATCGCCTGTGCCTCGTAGCATCTCTTGCGGTTTTCAGCCTGGCGTTCTGCCTCTGTCTTCGCTCTCTCGCCGCTGGACAGGCCAATTTTTAGAATAGAATGCGCTATCCTGAAGAACTTATTGACAGCGTGGCCCTGAAATACGGTTGTTAACACATTTTTATCTTTACTGGTGTACATTTCCATGTTCAGCCTCACGGGCTTATTGGCGAATGAAGATGATATCTGTTAAGGTAAAATTTGTATATCGAAAACTTACCTTATGGAAATATGGCTAGAATTTTATCCGGTTTTAACTAATATACGGTAATTTTATTATACTTCAGAGCTAACATACAGATCGATGAGGAAGGACAGGATCGAGGAGCGGATCGCGGGCATCGAGCGGGACATGAAGGAGATGCGCTCGGAACTCCGGCAGGAGATCGCATCCATGGCCGCCGAATTAAAAGAAGCCCAGGTGGCGATGCTCGAGGACATGACGGCGGGATTACAGGACGCCATGTCGGCCGGGTACAGGCAGATCGCCTACGAGATGTCCATCGGGGGCGCGGAAAAGCGGTTTAATGAGGAGATGTGCCACGATTGCCCGCCGACGGAGAGGGACTCGTGCATCGCGCACTTCGTCGAGGAGCACTTACGCAAGGGCATCGACAGCATGGACGGCGCCCCGCAGGAAACAAGGGAAAAGGCGCTGGCCGCCATCGTCGCCCACGACGACGACGATTCCCGGAGCTTCAAGGGCACGGCCTGCGAGCGCTGCCAGTGGATCTACATCGCCGAGCGGGACCGGCTGCTGGGCATGGAAAAGAAGTTCACCGCGTACCGGAACGAAATAGCGGTGAGGCGAAGCCGCACGTATTTCAAGCAGCTTCCGGACGACCTCACCGTGTCAGAGCTCATCGACCCGCTGTCCCACAGGGGCCGGTTCATCATGCTTAAACACCTGACGTCAGGGGGCATGTCGTTCAAGGAGCTGGGCAAGGTCACCGGCTACGGGGGAGGCCACCTCATATATCACCTGAACAAGCTGGCCTCCTCGGGCCTGGTCTCAAAAGAGGACAGCGGCCTCTACCAGATCACTGATAAGGGCATGGGAGTCATGGAAGTCGTCCGGAAAATGTACGGCCGGTAGACAACACTTTTTTATCGTCCGGCAGCCCACATTATCGCGATGACCACGCTACAGCCCCACCAGTTCACCTGCCCGTTCTGCGGCAACAAGTTCGAGTCGCAGATGGTGGCTTCCACGAATTCCTTCGGGAGGCTCCACTCCGACCTCTATAAGGAGGCCGAGGGCCTGCAGCCCGTCTGCTACTTCGTCCACACGTGCGCGAGCTGCGGCTATACGGGCTACGAGGGCGACTTCCAGCCCCAGAGCTTCACGCCCGTTTTCAAGGGAATGCTCGAGGAGAACATCACGCCAGAGATAAAGAAGGTCAGGATCGGCACGAACGGTAACTATTACCTGGCGGCGCTGTGCGCCGAGTGGCGGGGCGCCCCGTTCGCGGTGCTGGCCCGCATCTACCACATGGGGGCCTGGTGCTGCCGCATCAAAGGCGAGAAGGATAATGAGCGTTTCTACCTGGAGAAGGCCATGTTCTACTTCGAGAGGGCGCTGGAGCAGGCCGACGCGCCGAACGAGAACAAAGCCGTGTATACGTACCTCATCGGCGACATCGCCCGGCGCCTGGGCGATGCGGAGAAGGCGAAATCGTACTACGGTAAAGTGGAGCAGGCCTTAAAAGAATGCGGGGGCGAGCCCGGGATAGGGGACTTCGCCCGCCGCCAGCTTACGAGCCCTTCCGATTACTTTTAATCCACCGTGGGCGTGGGAAGCCCGTCATCGGAGAAGCCTCCCTCATCCTGGTTCTCGCCGGATATGCTCAGCAGCGAGGGGTCGAGGCCGGCCACTCCTGGGCTCGAATTTTCAGTAATGGCCGTGGAGGGGGCAGGCGTGGCACTGGCCTGGCCGGGGGCGGCCGAGGGCTGGACGGTCGCGCCCGCCGCCGGCGTGACGGTCGTCACTGCCGCGGGAGCGGTCGTCGGGGTCGATGTCGCTTCGTTCCTCCGGCCCGTGCAGCCCGCGATGAGGCAGGCGGCCGTGAGGAGTATGAGGAACATTGCCAGAACCTTTCTATCCATGAGTTTGACACCTCAAAAGCAGGGGTAATCGAGTTATCCCTGCTTGTTCTGGCTGTTAAGCTCCTTGAGAATCGTCTTCAGCCCGTCGGAAGCGGCCTTCAGGTTGTCCCATATCTGGCTCTGCTGGTCCGAGGTGTAGGGGTTCGTGCCCACTACGTTCAGCGTGCCCTGGGCGCTGGAGAGCTTCGCGTTCGCGTCGGCGAGCTGCTGCTGTATGGTCGCGTTATCCGTGCTGGCGCCGATCTTCGCGCCCGTCGCCGTCAGGGCCGCCAGGTCCGTCTTCGCGAAGAAGTGGTCGCTGTAAGGCTGGCCGTTGCCAAGGCATTTGTCGTGCAGCTCTGCCTTTACGGCATCGGCGTTGCCGGAGCTGATGGCCGACTGCAGAGGTGTGACCACGCTGGACATGGCTTCGGACTTCACGCTCTCCATGCCCGAGACGTCGATGCCCCTGGCGCTCAACTGCGACATGCGCTGATCATCTTTTGACATGGCATCATTATAATAGTTCAGCCGGACGTTGCCCAGCTCGATGATGGCAGCGTCGGTCTGCTGGTCGAAGGTGCTCTTCCGGGCCTGGTAATCGGCCTTGAGCTGCTGCTTCGTCCCGGCGCTGACGCCCCATTCTTTGAATTTAAGCATGTCCGCCTTCAGCGCCGCCATGCCGGACGCCATGTCCGGCTGGACGGTCCCGGTCAGGAAGCTGTTGAAGCCGCTCCTGCCGCCGGAGCTCGCGTAGCCCTTCAGCGTTCCGAGGTCGCTGTTCAGCCTGGTCACGTGCACGTTCAGGTCCGAGGCGTTCGCCACGAGCGTCGCCGTGTCGGCGTAGACGCCCGTGGCGAAGTTCACCCGGGCGCTCACCAGGTCATACCGCGCCTGGAGCAGCTGCTGATCGTAGCCCGTGCTCGCCGCGCTCGCGCTCATCGCCAATGCCGGTATGGCCAGCATCATGGCGAACAGCACAGCCGTCGCCGTGATACTGACCCTTTTCATCTGGATCTTCATCCTATTTTCCTCCCTGTGATCGATTATCTGCAGAGGCCCTCCTTTCTGGAGAGCGCCGCACTACAATCCATCCAGGGGAAGGGGATTATAAAAGCATGCTTGCTGCTGTCAGGCTTTATAAGCTTTATACATAACCCGATAGCTTATTACGGCTTTAGTTTGCTTTAAATATCTTCAACATGCCATATCCTCGTCTAATAAACTATTTAGAACAAGATTTACCGGGGCGAGCCTTCATTCCCCAAAGTTTACGATGGACACGTCGCCGGACTGCAAATCAACAACGGGGATGCGGGCAGGGTCCGGCTGTATGTTCATCCGCTTCTGGAACTCGGTCTGGGACTGCCAGGTGCCCGAGTTGACCAGGGTGACCCCCCGGTAGCGGCATACTCCCACGGTATGCACGTGGCCGCTGTGCATGATGTCCGGCAGCGGGTCGATGACGAAGTGGTCCTTTGCCTCGGGGGCGATCATGACCTTGCCGCCGTAGATGGGCGACAGGTGCCGGCGTTTCAATAATTCGACCATGGCCTTCTCCGGCCTCGCATAGGAGACGCCGGGCAGGTTCGAGACCAGGTCATCAAGCGAGCGGCCGTGGTAGATGAGTAGCCTGACCCCCTCCATTTCAACTGCAGACGGATTACCGGCGAAGGTGATGCTGGGGTGCCTGAACATGCGCTGCATTTCCTCTAAAAGCGCCGGCTGGGGCTCGGCCTGCCTCACGGCATCGTGGTTACCGGGAGTGATGATGATCTTCAGGCGCTTCGGGAACTGGTCGAAGTACTCGGCGGCCTTCCGGTACTGGTCGTAGATGTCCATGATGCGGAGCTCCTTCTCCTGGCCGGGGTAGACGCCGATGCCGTCCACAATGTCCCCGGCGACCACCACGTACTTCAGCCTCGACACCAGGTCGTGCTGCGTCTCGAGATCCCCGTTCAGCCAGTCGATGAACCGCATCCAGGGGTCTTCCAGGAAGGTGTTGCTGCCGATGTGCACGTCGGAGATGAGGGCCGCGGCGCAGGGCTCCTCCGCCCGGCGGGGCACGTTGGTGTTGGGCACGTCTGGGTAGGCTATGCCCGTGGCCATGAGCAGCCCGCCCTCCCGCAGGGTGCCGGTGACGCCGACCACCTCGTCCAGAAGGAGATGCGCATTGAAAAAGTCCTTATCCTTCGAGATGAGCACGCTCACCGAGCCCGTGCGGTCCTCCAGCTCGACGAGCCGGTTGCCGTTGGCCGTGTCCCGCAAGTCGGACACCATGCCGATGACCGCTACCTCGGCCTTCTCGCCCCGGGACAGGCTTTTCTTCTTAAGGCTCTCGATGGGGCGGGAGCTGATGCGGTGGCGCATCATGTCCCCGAGCCGGCCGTACCGGTCACGGAAATATCCCACGAACTCGTCGTAGTCCCCGATACAGGTCGAGTTGTTGGTGATGTCCGACAGTATCTTCAGCGTTGGCTTACGGGAGATAAGCCCTGAGGGCACGCCCATCTGCCCCGCGGGCACACCCATCTGCCCCATGAGCGCGACCTTATTTTGCGAGGCAACGCCGATTTGCAGGGAGCGGGCCACGTCGTCCCGGGAGATGGTCAGCGCCGCGGGGTCCAGGCATGAGACGAGCCGGTCCACTATCCCGGGGTCCGGGTCCTGGCCCAGGGCGTCGAGGGCGTCGGGCTCGACCATGTATCCCTTTGACGCAAGCGCTTTTACGATTTCAATGCCGTGCATATGCTTACATGCCAATCATAGGCGAAACGGCTTTAAGGTTTTGCCTCGCCATAAGAACGTTTATATTATATAAAAAATATAATAAAATGCAATAATTAAAAAAGGAGTTTTTAGCCTGGCAATGAAGGATACCTTCCACACGTTCATGAAGAGCGACAACTTCTGGGTCTCGCTGGCGAGGGAGACGCTGACCGCCCTCCTGGCCGTCGGGGCCATCGCCCTATTGCTGTTCTTATACGCGGGCGTATGGCCGCCGATGGTGAGCGTGGACGGCCTGAGCATGTACCCCAACATGCACGACGGGGATCTAATAATCATCCAGGGCATCCAGAAGTCGCCCATCACCACGTACCAGGCCGCCCTGGGCACGAACTATTCGACCTTCAATGGCGCCGGCGACGTCATCGTTTACCAGCCCTTCGGCCTCAAGAACATGACGCCTGTCATACATCGGGCGCTGTATTATGTAAATGCCTCGCAGCCCATGTGGAACGGGGGCATCGCGGCCCCCAGCTCCGGCTATATCACCAAAGGCGATAACAACTTCCTCTTCGACCAGAGCAGCGGCATCTGCCCCAACACGCCCGTCAGGGATGAATGGATACTGGGCGTGGCGAAGTTCCGCATCCCGTACCTGGGTTATGTGAGGAGCCTCTTCTCATTTATACACTAATGCACACATTTGGCCGGTGATGCTTAAATTACCGGTTGCGGCTTATAGGCAACTATTTTATGGGAGGGCGGCCTACTATATGCGATGATTTTCGAGAGAAGGCACATCATATCCACGAAGGACTTCTCAAGAGAAGAGATCGACTTTATTCTGGACCGCGCGGAGCGCCTGGAGCCCTATGCCAGGACGGGCGGCCTGGACCTGCTAAAAGATAAAGTGGTGGCGACCCTCTTTTTCGAGCCCTCCACCCGGACCCGGCTCTCCTTCGAGGCGGCCGTCAGGCGCCTCGGCGGAAGCACCATCGGCTTCGACTCGGCCGAATCCACGTCCGTCGTCAAGGGCGAGACGCTGTCCGACACCATCAAGATCATCGAGTCCTACGCGGACGCCATCGTCATCCGCCACCCCAGGGAGGGCGCGGCCCGGATGGCCTCCGAGGTCTCGCGGGTGCCTGTTATTAACGCGGGCGACGGCGCGGGCCACCACCCAACGCAGACCCTTCTGGACCTTTACACCATGCGGAAAGAATGCAAGAAGCCCATAGGCGAATTAAACGTCGCCCTCGTGGGGGACCTGCGCTACGGAAGGACCGTGCATTCGCTGGCCTACGCCCTGTCCCTGTATAAAACGAGGCTGAGCCTGGTGTCCCCGGAGCCGCTGCGCATGCCCGAGAGCATAATAAACTATTTGAGGGTGCATGGCGTCGAGCTGGTCGAGACGCCCCGCGTCGAGGACGCCCTGGAGCAGGCGGACGTGCTCTACATGACCCGGATCCAGAAAGAGCGGTTCCCCGACCCGTCG
This sequence comes from Methanocella sp., assembly GCF_035506375.1. Classification (NCBI taxonomy): domain Archaea; kingdom Methanobacteriati; phylum Methanobacteriota; class Methanomicrobia; order Methanocellales; family Methanocellaceae; genus Methanocella; species Methanocella sp. Next base: position 18,447 of record NZ_DATJPM010000039.1, on the reverse strand, counting down.
GAATACCTGAAGGTCGCCGGCTCCTATCGCATCACGCCGGACACCCTGGACAACGTGAAGAACGACATGATAATAATGCACCCGCTGCCGCGGGTGAACGAGATCGACCCGGGCGTCGACGCCACGAAGCACGCCCGGTACTTCCAGCAGGCCTTCTACGGCGTGCCCATCCGCATGGCCGTGCTGTCGCTGGTCATGGGCGGGGAGATCTAGCATGAACGTGAACGAGCGCGAGCTGCGTGTCAAGCCGATCAACAATGGCACAGTCATCGACCACATCGAGTCAGGCCAGGCGCTCAACGTGCTAAAGATCCTGGGGATCGGCAGCCACTCGAAGAACGTGGTCAGCCTTTTAATGAACGTGCCCAGCGGCGCCATGGGCGCCAAGGACGTGGTCAAGGTCGAAGGCCGGGAGCTCGAGCCCGAGGAAGTCGATACCATCGCCCTTATCGCCCCCCGGGCCACCATCAATATCATAAGGAATTACGGCGTCGCCGAGAAGTTCCGCGTCGGCATGCCCAAAAACGTCGTGGGGATCGTCAAGTGCGGCAACCCCAACTGCATTTCTAACAGCAACGAGCCCGTGAGCTCGAAGTTCACCGTCGAATCGGCCGACCCGGTGCTCCTGCGGTGCTCCTATTGCGAGTTCGTGCTCGACAAGAACATAGCCGACAATCTATTATAGGGATATACATGAGCGAGGACATCGTAAAAAAACTGGCGAGTGGCGAGCTTAAGCTTCACCAGGCAGACGAGAACGCTTCGACGCGCCGGGAGGCGGTCGACATGCGACGCGAGGCGGTCGAGCGCATTACCGGCACCGACCTCTCCAGCATCGGCAAATACTCATACGACCCGGAGGTCGTCACCCGGAAAAACATCGAGAACGCCATCGGCGCCGTTCAAATTCCACTGGGCATCGCCGGGCCGATCGCCATTAACGGCGAGTACGCGAAGGGCGACTTTTACCTGCCCCTCGCGACCACGGAAGGCGCCCTGGTGGCCAGCGTGAACCGCGGCTGCTCCGTGTGCCGGGCCAGCGGCGGCGTGGCCGCGGCCGTCCTCCAGGACGAGATGACCCGGGCGCCCGTAGTAAAGGCGAAAAACCTTAAAGAGGCGAGGCGCCTGGCGGAGGCGGTAAAAACGCCAGAGCTGTTCGCCGAGATGCGGGCCATCGCCGGCACGACCACAAAGCACGGCGAGCTCCTGAGGGTCGACCCCTACGTGGTGGGCCGGAGCGTGTTCCTGCGCCTGGCGTTCGATACCAAGGACGCCATGGGCATGAACATGGTCACCATCGCCTCGGATGCCATCATGAGGAGCCTCGAGAAGAAGTTCGACGTGAAGCTCGTGGCGCTGTCGAGCAACATGTGTACAGACAAAAAGCCCGCCGCCATCAACGTGATCGAGGGTCGTGGCCGCACGACGGTCGCCGAGGTCATCGTTCCCAGAAAGATCATCGTCGAGAAGCTCAGGGCCACCCCGGAGGACATGTGCGACGTGAACTACCGGAAGAACTTTTTGGGCAGCGCCCGGGCCGTGTCCTTCGGGTTTAACGCGCAGGTCGCCAACATCGTCGCCGCCATGTACATCGCCTGCGGCCAGGACCCGGCGCACGTCGTAGAAGGGAGTAACGCCATAACGTCCGCGGAGATGGACGGGGAGGACCTGCATTTTTCGGTCTCATTCCCCAGCCTGCCACTGGGCACGGTGGGCGGAGGCACCGGCCTCGCCACCCAGAGCGAGTGCCTGAGCCTTTTGGGCGTACGGGGAGGCGGCAATCCCCCCGGCTCGAATGCCCGAAAATTCGCCGAGATCGTGGCGTCCGCAGGGCTGGCCGGAGAGCTATCCTTACTGGGCGCGCTGGCCTCCCAGGACCTTGCGAAGGCCCACGCGAAGTACGGGCGCTGAATGTAAACAGGAAAAATTCAAAAACGCCATTTCATTTCTTTTTAATTTTATAGGGGCGTTTTACCCCTTTATTTCCTCTGGAGAATTTTATTCCAGGCCATGATTAAATCGCTTAATGGAGTTGCCTATTAATAAACGGTGCCTCAATCAGCTCTGTGCCCCGTGTTAGCAAATAAACCGGGCCCTCTGCAGGCGCCTCTAATATAAGCACGGAACTAATGATATGAATTAGCATTATTTTCTGGCTATGGTGATGAAGCCGGTGTGGCCAACCCGGGTTGACGGGCGGGTGCCGCGCCTGCCGACCTCGAGCTCCTGCTCGCCGACGATGATAGTGTCGGCCTCTGAGAAGCCGGCCCGCTCGACGGCCCTTCTCGTCTCTGCGGCCTGCTCGAAGAACGGGGAGTAAGCGGCCAGGAAGCCGCCCGGCCTGAGCACCCGGAGGGCGCCCGGGACAACGGCCGCGGCGTCCTGCATGTCCAGGGTGACCACATCGAAGGGGCCTTCGAGCTTTTCCATCTCCAGGAGTATATCGCCGTGGCGTACCTCCACGTTCGCCAGGCCCGCCAGCTCAATATTTTTTCGGGCATTGCTGGCGAACTGTTCGTTGGACTCGTATGTGATGACTTTTTTAGCGATAGTGCCCAGGTATACGGCCAGTACTCCCGAGCCGGTCCCCGCGTCCAGGATGACGTCCGACGGGCCGACCCCGGTGTAGGCGATGATGGCGCCGATGTCCTTGGGCATCATGGGGGCGCCAGTGCGCCGCATGTGCTTAAAAAAGTCCGGCGCCCGGGGCTTCAGCACGACGAACGGCTTGCCCATGTGCGACTCGATGGTGGAGCCCCACTCCATGCCCTCGAGTCTTTTCAGGTCGACGATGCCCAGGTCCGTGTGGAGCTTATCGCCCCCGGCTACGGCGAAGTATTCCCTGCCTCCCGCAGCCCAGAGAAGCACCAGGTCTCCAGGGGCTATGCTCGACGATGACATTTATTTATTACCCGCTTCGCTTACTTCGACAGCCTGACGATGGCTTCCGCGAGGTCGCCGTTCGTGTCCTTGAGGGCCTGCTTCGCCACGTCCTTCGGGACGTTCGCCTGCTGGGCGACGAGCTCGATGTCCGCCTCGGGGATCTCCTTCTCCAGAGGCTTTTCCTCCGGCGTGCCGGCCAGCTGGTACATCTTCTGGCCCCGGGCGTCGATGACCGTGACCTGGGCGTCGTTGAACACGATCTCCTTGTCCGCAGTTTTTATTATCACTTGCTTTACTCCCTCTATCTCGTACATGTCGATGCCCATCGACTTCATCTGCCTCTCGAGCTGCCTGGGGTTGATGCCTTTTCCTCCCATTCCCGGGAACATATAATTCACCTTCGTCGCCCTATAGGTCGCGGAGGGGTATATAGCTTTTTGATTACGCCACTGTTCGGCCCAACATGGATAAGATTAGAGATATGATCAATGATACGAATAGGCAATGATACGAATAGGGCGTTTTATCCAGGCTTATACCTTACTTATGAGACCTACCCCTTTATTTCACATGGAAAATATTTCTGGCCGGATAGCTAAATATAGCAATATTTTTTACGCTTATATGGAGTGATATTTTTCATAATATAGTCTTCTGTACGTGGAAGACAGAATTGAATGACATAAGGATATCATAAATATAAGATGAAAAAACGAGGGCAAAAGAAGGCTAATATAAGAATAATGATAAAAAAAGTACGTTTTGAATGTCGAAAGTACGTTTTGAATGTTGAATTTTATACAGGTATTAACTTTATAAGCATATTACTGGTTATATTACTGATTATTACTGGTTATTTGCGAGTATAATAATTATCTTTTAAAAGGTATTAACTTTCTATTTTACTCTCTAATTTGCAATAAAGTGAAAGTTAGTTATTTATAGTTTTAGTGTATAACCAATACAACATCGTATTTTCATCTTGTTAGAATACAAATGTCTCATTTGTATTTTTAGTGTTCCAGTGGAAATAATGGGGTGGGCCTGTCATAAGACTCATAACTTCCACAGGAAATGATGGATGTACGTCGAGGCTATTTTGTTTAAAACAGTTTATTTTTTAATATATGGATATAAAACAGTTTAAAAATCAATTATATGGTATTTTTTTCTTTTAAGTTAAAAAATAAGTTTAAAATATCCCCCGTTCCACAGGAAAAGAGGGGGATAATGCTACCACAACTATTAATATGCAGCGTGACTATCATTTCGTTTGGAAATGCTCGGTTTGGGAGGACTTAAATGTTAATGGATAAGACAGCTCAGCAGGCCAGGTCTCAGGAACCCTCTATTCAGGGCCCTGCCCCTTCTGAAACAAAGGGCCTGTTCGAGGACCTTATCAGGGAAAGCCCGGAGGAGAGCCACATCGACAGGCTATTCGAGAACCTTCTGAGCATAAAGCCGATCTTCGTTAACAGGGAAGTGCTTCGGCCGTCCTATACTCCCGATTATCTACCCCACCGTTTAGACCAGATCAACGCGGTGGCCGAGATCCTGGTGGCTGCGCTGCGGGGCGAGTCCCCCTCGAACATCCTCATATACGGCAAGACGGGAACGGGCAAGACCGCCACGCTGGAGAGCGTGAGCAAGAAGCTCATGGACCTCTCGGACAAGATGCACATCGAGTGTAAAGTCCTTTTCATTAACTGCGAGCGCATTGACACACAGTACCGTATCCTGGCCCACCTCGCCCGGCACTACAACCGTGACGTCCCCATCACCGGCTGGCCCACTGACCAGGTGTTCAACGAGTTTCGCGAGGCCCTGGACAAGAAAGAGCAGATTGCGATAATAATCCTGGACGAGATAGATAACCTGGTCAAGAAGAGCGGCGACGACATTCTCTATAACCTGTCGAGGATCAACGCCGACCTTAAAAAGGCGAAGGTCAGCATCATCGGCATATCCAACGACCTCACCTTCACCGATTATCTGGACCCGAGGGTGAAGTCCTCGCTGGGCGAGGAGGAGATCATATTCCCGCCATATAACGCCGACCAGCTCAGGGACATCCTGGAGCAGCGAAGCAGGATGGCCTTCAAGGAGAACACCCTGGAGCCGGCGGTGATCCCCCTCTGCGCCGCCTTCGCGGCCCAGGAGCACGGCGACGCCCGCAAGGCGCTGGACCTTCTTCGCGTTTCGGCCGAGCTCGCAGAGAGGCTCCGGGACACCGTGGTGAGAGAGGACCACGTCCGCAAGGCCCGGGAGAAGATCGAGATCGACCGCATCACAGAGGTGGTCCGTACGCTCCCGACCCAGAGTAAGCTTGTATTATACAGCATCGTGCAGCTTGACTCGGCGGGCTCCCATGAGCTGAACACGGGCGACGTCTACAACGTTTATAGACGCCTGTGCCGGATGATCGACATGGACGTGCTCACGCAGCGCAGGGTGACCGACCTCATCTCCGAGCTGGACATGCTGGGCATCATCAACGCCATAGTGGTCAGCAAGGGCCGCTATGGCCGCACGAAGGAGATCGCCCTGAGCGTCCCGGCGGAGAGCACGCGGAAAGTCCTGCTGGACGACTATCGCTTGAGGACGTTAAAGGACGCCCGCCCCTACTTTGAGACGCAGCAGCGCTTTAATGATAAGGCGGATAATTAGCTCTTCGTCTTTTTCTATATTTTCGATATTCAGGCAGCAACGATAAGTTTATGTATGATGTAACGTCAACTAAGAGCGCAGCACGTCCGCAATAAAGAACAATTTATGCCCCGATAGGGTAGTGGACATCCTTGGAGCCTGCGGAGCTCTAGACCTGGGTTCAAATCCCAGTCGGGGCGCTTTAACCCTAGGTTAAAATCTATATTATTTTATGCTGTCCAGCCCGACGTCCATGGGGATGCTACGAATTCATAGGGTTTTTACCGAATTCACCATCCCCATCTGGCGTAGGAACTCCATCCACCGCTTTGCCTTCTCTTTTTTGGCGTATCTCATTCTCCGTTGCATCTCCGTTGCCCCGTACACGTGCTCCTCATTAGACTGGACGCCCTTCAGCGTGATTATGGCCCGCAGCAGACCCGCGGCTTCGCTGTAATCGCTCAGCGCTTCGTTTTCAGTGGTATCCACCTTATCGATCCTATCCATGTCTGCATGTAATCGCTTGTCGAGTTTCTCCTCCAGGTTCAGCAGCAGGCTTTCATCCTCCCTGGAGAGTTTCTCTTTGTTCACCAAATCCCAAATGACCTGGTGCAGCGGGACTTTGCTATCGTCTAGCACTATCTGGTCGGGTATCCGGACACCGACCCACGCCAGCACCCGGTGCAGCTTTGCCTCAAGCCGGCAGCGCTCCTCATCGTTGAGCGGGGCGCTACCAATGGCCGCTGTATCGTTGCTAAGGCGGACATTGAGCGAATTTTTCATATCCATGGTATCATCCTCCGGGACCGTCTAACTGAGAATCGTCACCATAATTAATAAAAATGGGGACTTGCGATCATCCCATCCTGGTGCGGATTCTCGTGCGGTATGTTCGGCTATGTGAACAGATTGTCTAATCTACCCGCGTCCCGTAAAACTGACCACTAAAAAGAACAAAAAGAAATCACAATATATCTAAAAATAACAATCGAGCGAGCCTGTCGTGGAAATTTTTATTGTATCAACCACGCGCGACAGGCAAAAGGTGGGCGGGCCCCGGGCTGGATACGAGTCTGAGATCCTGCAGGTGCCCGAGATCGACGGTGGGCGGTAAGGCCACGAAATGGAACTATGCGGCCGTTAATCCCTTAACTCGTTTTTGCCGGTCAGTCGAGTTCTCCCAGCTTCTCCTCGACGGCCGCGGCCACCGACTGAAGCACCTTGATGCGAGAGAAGTTCTTGTCGTTCGACTCGATGATCGTCCAGGGCGCGTAATCCGTACTGGTCCGATAGAGCATTTCGTCTGCCGCCGCCCAGTATTCGTTCCACTTGCCCCGGTTCCGCCAGTCGTCCACACTGAGCTTCCACTCCTTCTCCGGGTTCCGTTCCCGGTCCTCGAACCGCTTGAGCTGGGTGTTCTGGTCGATGTGTAGCCAGAACTTTACCAGGACAGTCCCGCTGTTGACCAAATGTTCCTCCATCTCGTTGATTTCGGCGTATGCCCGCTGCCACTCGTCGGGCCGGCAGAGGCCCTCCACCCGCTCGACGAGGACGCGGCCGTACCAGCTCCGGTCGAAGATGGTGAAATGCCCCGCCGCCGGGAACCGTGTGCAGAACCTCCAGAGGTAGTTGTGGGCGAGTTCGGTCGGGCTCGGCGCCCTGATAGGCACCACGGTGTAGCCCCGCGGGTCCATGTTCGCCGTCAACCGCTTGATATCCCCGCCCTTGCCGGCGGCATCCCAGCCCTCGAAGACGACGACGATCGGTACCCCGGAGGCGTAAGCTTTCATCTGGGCTTTCCGCATCCTGTCCTCGCAACCGGGCAGCTTTTTATCGTATTCGGCGCTCGTCATCGACTGCGAAAGGTCCACCCGGTCGAGCACGGACGACCGGAGGGACATAATCTCTACCGTGGCCTCGGGCGGCGCCGGGCTGGCGGCGTTTTCGCCCCGCGCCCGGGCGACGGCCTTCTCGTACGCCTCGATCACCGTCGTGATGATCTTCGCCGCGGCAAAGTTCCGGTCATTTGCCTCGACGATGATCCAGGGAGCGTGTGCCATGTCGGTCCGCTCCATGAGCGATTCCATGGCGGACAGGTACTTATCGAACTTTTTATGGCCATCCCACTGTTTATCTGTCACTCTCCAGCTCGTTGCGGGGTCTTTCTCTAGTATTCGATACCTTCTCTTCTGCTCCTTTTTGCTGATGTGCAGGTATAGCTTCAGGATCAGATAATCGTCGTCCGCGAGGGCCCGCTCGAACAGGTTAATCTCGTTGGCCCACCGCGCGGCCTGCGGGTCGTTTTTGCCGTGGCGCCGCTCCACAATGGTCCGGTGGTACCAGCTGCGGCTGAACACCGCCAGGCGACCCCGGGCCGGCGTATTCACCCAGAACCGCCAGAAGAACGGCCGGGCGCGCTCCGCGTCGTTCGGGTCGTTGATGGCGTACACGTCGAAGCCCCGGGGGTCCAGCGGCTGGATGAGCTGGTTGATCTGCACGCCTTTTTCCGAGCCGTCCATGCCCTCGAAGACGATGATGGCTGGAATGCCCCGCCCGGCGGCCGCCCGCTGTAGTTCACCCATCCTCTCGGCCAGGGGCGGCATGATTCTCCGGAACTGTTTATCGCTCATCGAGCGGTCAAGGTCGATTTTTTCAAACATGTGAACAGCCCGCCTTTCTGGGTTTCGAGGCTTTCCTGGAAGATTCGGCAATAACCTTGCATGCCACAAAATTTTCTTTTTTTAGCCCTTTATACCTCTGGACGGCCTCGCTTACCACGCCGAAATGAGTCTCAAAAATACGGAGGGTATTTTTTATCCTGATATGCAAATCTTTTAACTGCCCATCTATTTTTTGCATTTCCGCCATCATCACCCTATCCAACCCATACCATGAAAAGGATGAGCACAAAAAAATGCCCATAACAAACAGTAAAAACTACGAAATACTACCGAGGTACCGCTATTAGACAGCTGGCAGTATGACCACGAACCGGGCGCCCTGCGTATGGTCGCCTTTAACCCGGTCTTCGACCCACGCCAGGCCCTTATAGCTGTCGACGAGGGTCTTCACCATGAGCAGGCCTATGCCGCTGCCCTTCGTTTTGACGTCGCCCGTCAGCTTGCGCTCGAATATTCCCGCCTTAATGCTATCCGGTATGCCTGGGCCCCGGTCATCGATGCTCACCCTGTAGTATTCGTGGCCGTCCTCCGTGGAAGGCTGAACGCTAATGTCGACGACGGGGTCGCCCTTAGAGTGTTTTATGGCATTTCCGACGAGGTTCGAGAACAAATCGTATAACAGTTCATTAGCCTGGACCATGTAACCCACGCCCGCGTGGTTACGAATAGTCGCGTTGCCGTACTGTTTTGAATAATTATCCTGCACGCTCTTGAGTACCTCGCCGATATCCATTTTCTTATACTGGCACTCGCACGATTTAACCATCCGGAGCTTCCTCACATTGTCGATCAGCTTAGAGCTGCCCTCGAAGGCCGATCTGGGCCTCAGCAGCATCTCCTTGCCGGCTTCATCCAGGTCCAGCATGTCCAGCGCTATCTCCAGGAAGCCCAAGCCCACCTGGTTCATGTTGCTGATATCGTGGCACATGAGGTCGACGTAGAGGTCGGCCAGCCGCTTCTCCTCATCCAGCTTACGGGTACGTTCCTGCACCAGGTCTTCGAGGCGCTTCCTATAATCATCCAATTCTTTTTCAGCCCGTTTGCGCTCGGTAATGTCCCGCACCGTGCCCCGCATCATCAGGTCGTCGCCTTCTAGATCGTAAGTCGCCGTGGCCTCGAGCCAGCGGACCGCCCCGTCCGGGTGCATGAGTCGAAACTCGATCTGAGTAGAAATGCGGGACATATTACGGGCTTTCTCATGCGCCTCAGTAAGGGTGCGCTCAACAGTTTCCCGGTCATCGGGGTGTACACCCTGGAGCCACGTTTCATAGGTCCCCGGGGAGCCCGGTTCGAGCCCGAATAGCTCGTAAGTTTCGGAGCTAAAGTAGATCTTGTCCCGGTCGACGTTCCACTCGAAGAGGCCGATCCGGCCCGCAATACTCGCCCGGCGCAGCCGCTCCTCGCTGACCCGCAGCGCATCCTCGGCCCGCTTCCGCTCGGTGATGTCCCGGTTACTTGCCCGGCGCCCGAGCCATTCTCCGTTGTCCTTGAACACGGGCCGGCAAACATGGTTGATCCAGCGTGTCTCGCCGCTCGTCGATATGATACGGAAATCGAAGCTACCGCAGAGCGACGCATTACATAGGTAAGAGTCTATGTGCTGCTCGAATGCCGTCAAATCGTCTGGATGAACTATCCTTTTCATCAGGCCCGGGTCATGATAGAACTCGTCTGCCCCGTGGCCGGTCATTCTCTCGCAGGAAGGCGAGACATAAATATAATTCCCCGCCGGGCTGTTCCATGCCACCCAATCGTACGTGGAATCCGCCAGTATGTGGAACTTCTCCTCGCTCTCCCGCAGAACATCCTCCATTTGCTTGCGCTCGGTGATGTCTTCCTTTACGGCCATGAAGTTCGTTATTTTCCCGCAGTCGTCCATGACCGGGGATATGATGGCCGATTCCCAGTACAGGTCACCGTTCTTCTTTTTGTTATGGAAAACGCCGCGCCATTCCCTGCCCGATTTGATCGTCTCCCAGAGTTGCTTATACTCCTCGGGCGGCGTCTCGCCCGTCTTCAGGATACGGGGGTTCTTGCCGATCGCTTCCTCGAAGCTGTATCCAGTGAGCTCGGTGAACTTCGGGTTGACGTACTGGATGCTGCCGGTGGTATCGGTGATCACGACGACGCTCGCGCTCTGTTCGACAGCCTGCGAGAGTCCCCTCAGCTTTCCGTTCAGGGCGGCGAGGTCATCGTTCTTTTTCTCCAAAACAGCGATACGGCGCTTTAGTTCGGCGATGAGCCGATCCTTATCCACGGCGCCTTCACTAGAGACGCTCTCGGACTTCTTCCTGAACACGGATTTTGGCACCATGGCTACACTCGCAAAATATACTATTGCCACTGTTCAATATTTGTTCATGTCTGATACGGATTCATTATTATATAAATATAATACAATAAAATATAGGATGATACAGCAGGCTCATCGTCATTATTTTGCGATGTTAGCCTTGGCTTAATCGTACAGCTATACTTTATCCCCATCTCCGAGGTTCTTCTGAATTTGCCATAGCGTCGACTTGTTGATGCCTGGCTTCTTCCTCTAATCGGGAGTCACGCGAAGTATCTTTCCCCGATTTTCTTCCAGGTCATCGTTCCGCTTTATTTGTGCAGCAACCGTGGCTCGCATCGACGCTTTCCGATTACTTTCCAAGAGCTGATAAAAAATTCGTTTGATATACAATGATATTTTACTATATTAGCACGTTTTTGTAGTAAAGCTACTTTTCTACGGCAGGCAGCATGACCACAAACCGGGCGCCCTTCGAGGGGTCACCCAGCACCCGGTCCTCGACCCACACTTTTCCATGATAACCTTCGACCAGCGTCCTCACCAGGTACAACCCCAGGCCCTTACCGTGCGCCTTCGTTTTGCCCCGCTGGAACCGGTGGAACAGCTTACGCTTCAGCTCATCTGGAATGCCCGGCCCATCGTCCTCCACGGTACACCGGTAATACGCCCGGCCATCCTGGTCCATGCGGTCAGCCCTCACATCAACCGTTACCGGCCGGTCTGGCCAGGCATGTTTGACCGCATTGCTGATGAGGTTAAAGAACACGTCCTGGAGCAGGTCACTGCCCTCCACCAGACAGTGCGGAGTATCGTGAATGTTGATGGTGGCATCCCTGTCGCCGATGTGGAAGTCGAGGGACTTGAGTTCCTCGTACAGGTCGCGCAGGTCGACGGGCCGGGTCTTCACGCCCTCATCTGCCAACCGCTGGAGCTTACGGACGTTCGATATCAGCCTGGAGCTACTCTGTACTGACTGTAATGGCTTCTCTATCAACACTTTGCCATCCCGCCCGATCTTTCCATCTATCTCCAGCATTTGAAGCGCCAGCTCAAGGAAACCCTGGGCGGACTGGTTCATGTTGTTGATGTCATGGGCCATCAAGTCCAGGTACAGCTCGGCCCGCGCCTTCGCCTCCGCCAGCTCTTTTTCGGCCCGCTTGCGCTCGGTGACATCCTGGGTGATGCCGTACAGCCGCATTACCTTTCCCGAATTATCCCGGACCGCCTTGTCCACGATCGAGTTGACGTATCTAACGGACCCATCCGGCCGGATGATACGGTAGTCGATGCTCCCCCGTTTTCCATCCCTCACGCTGACCTCCATGAAGTCAGCTACCACCTTACGGTCTTCAGAGTGGACCCGGGATAGCACCCATTCAGGGGTCGGCTTGACGTCGCCAGGCTCATAGCCGTTGATCCTGTGCATCTCATCCGAACCCGCGAATTGCCCGGCCGCCGCGTCCCACGCCCAATTACCCAGGTGGGCCATCTCCTGGGACTTGGTGAGGATATACTTTTCTCTGACCAGCGCTTTTTCGGCCCGCTTGCGCTCGGTGATGTCGAAGTACGTGGCCATGCGTGTGGGCTCTCCCTGGTACATGATGAGCCCGGCGGAAACTTCGAGCCATCTTGTCTCGCCGTCTTTCGTGATAACGGGGAACTCGTAGCTTTCCGGCACGCTCTGGCCGCGCTGCCGGTCCATGGCCCGTTTCTTTACGAGTTCGCGGTAATCGGGATGCACGTAGTCCCAGATGGCCTTTGATAAAAGTTCGGCACTGGTGTAGCCGGTGATCTTTTCTATCCCGGGGTTGGCGTAGATGCTTTTATCGCCCCGGTAAAGGCTAATGCCTGCTTTCGTGGTCTCCGCCAGCACCCGGAACTTCATCTCGCTCTCCAGGAGCGCCTCCTCGGCCCGCTTGCGCTCAGTGATGTCCCGGATATACGAACAGTTATATTCCTTCCCATCGTAAGCGAGGTAGTTCACCGTGATCTCGCCGGGAAAGAAGGTGCCGTCCTTTCTCCTGAGCCTCGCCTCGAAGGTGTAGGAACCGCGCTCTTTTACCTCCTTCAAGTGTTCGCCCCAGTTATTCTCGTTAAAGTATGGGTCCACGTCAAAAGCCTTCAGCGAAAGGAATTCTTCCCGCGAATAGCCGAAGGCCTTGCTGGCAGCCTCGTTGGCGTAGATAAAGCGGCCGTCGTGAGCCATCCACAATGCCATGTCTGCCGCCCGGTCGATCGAGAACTGGGTAAGCATCAAGTCTTTTTCGATCCGCTTGCGCCCGGTGATATTGAAGAGCGTGGCAATGACCGTAGGCTCGCCCATATAATAGATCAGCGCGGCCGATGCCTCCTCCCATAGCGTCTCGCCGCCCTTGGTCAGGACCTTTATCTCATATGTGGAAGGCACCGGTATACCCTGCAATCGCTTAAGCCCCTGGCTCCTCACCAGCTCCCGCGAGTCCGGATGAACGACATCCCAAAAATTCATGGCCAATAGCTCATTCTTCGTATAGCCCAGGTCGTTAATCGTCTCCGGATTAACATAAATGAACTTATCGCCCCTGAAGAGCACGATCCCCGCCCGGGCCGACTCGGCGAGGGCCCGAAACTTTTCCTCGTTTTCCCACAGCGCCTGCTCGGCCCGCTTACGCTCGGTAATGTCCCTCACGATTCCTACCTGGCGGAGAGGCTGACCCGCATCTTCGTAAATCATTTTGCCCAGCGCCTCGACCCAGAAGACACGCCCGTCCTTACCCTGCCACTTGAACTCGGTCAGGAACGACTCTCCCTGGCGCTCCTGGAATTTCCGGAGGACATATTCCCGGCAATCGGGGGCGACGAACTCAAAGAAATTTCGGTAAAATAACTCTTCAGGCTCATATCCATAGCGAGCCACCTGAGGGCTGACATAGGTGATAGTTCCATCGAGCTCGACCGAGTACACAACGTCTAAAAAATTTGCAATGAGGGATCGGCATTTTTCCTCGTATACAGGCAGGCAGCTCGAGCTTTGTCTATCCGTCTTGGAGCTCTTGTATCTACTATATACCCGTTTTTTTCCGATCCTCCCGATAAGCAACCCACCAAGCAATTAAATAATTAATATATGCTGATTAATGTTCATAACAATTTTCTATGAACCAAAAAGACATGTCAACCTTATTATAAATATTTTGCAATAAAATAAAAGCTAACACGCCAAGTACTATCTTCTTACTATTGGATTTTTACCTTTCCTTATCGTATATCTTAACCTTCTCGCACGCCCGCGGGGTTTTCTGGATATACCATAGCGTCGACTTATTTATGCCTAGTCCTTTTCGCTGCTCCGTCGTCATGTTCAGGATATCGTCCCCGGTGACGATATCGTTCCGCTTTATCGGTATGCCGGGCACGGCGAAGTGCAGTTCCTTCTGCTTGTCGACCAGGTAGTTGGCGAGCTTTTATACGTTGTCATTGGCGAGAGTATAGTTGGTAGTGCCTTACCGGGCGTTCGAGCGTTCAGTCGGGGCGCTTTACCTTTAGGTTCAAATCCTCAAGAAACCCGAAATGACTTATCCAGAACTAAGCCACCAGAATACGGTTCAAATTTAGCTTGTCCCACTTCTCTTTCGGGTATATAGATAACGCTATTGATTTTGCACATTTTACACGAGACTGAAAATAAGCCCAATACCTTGCTCAACATTTCATAATATGGATGTCCCACCCCAATTTCGGGGTATATGGTATCTTTTTAATCTGGACTTTTTCTTGTAAAAATCAATGAATAGTAATATCCTTTAAGTTAACAGATTGGGAGAGAAGCTATATTTAAGCTCCATCCCATTGAACTCTTGATGTCCTATGAAAAAGTCGAAAGCCTTTGAAGCGGTACTTGTCATTGGTCTCATCTGCCTTGCCGGCCTTCTGTACTACATGATCGCCTCCAGCCCCCAATCATCGTCCGGCTGGGAAAAGCAGGCGAACGGCAGTGTGGACTATATGTTCGCCGGCGGCGACGACACGCTGTACACGTTCAGCGGCAACGATATATCGGCCTTTTCAAAGGATGGCTCTTTAAAATGGCACATGAGTATACCCGGCGACTGGAGGGTCCTGAACACCTGGAGCATGCCGGCGATCGCGGTGTCCGGCGATACCGGTTATATCGGCGGCGATTTCTACTCATATCCTATCACGGGCGAGAACAATGGCACCATGTACCTTCTGGAGGTCTACGCGGTCAACGAGTCGGACGTGGCGCTCGCCGGAAAAAACCTGACCATGAAGAGCATCGGAACCGAGTTCTACTACGAAACCCCCGAAATAGCATATATTAGCAAGCCAGCAAAGGTCGTTGAAATTTCGCCTGCGGGCAAGGTCACGTGGGAATACACGTTCATGACGAACCTGTCGACTTGGAACATGGGCGGCCTGGTAAAGCCCGATTACTATGAAATGATGGAGCCGATCGCTATCAGCGTGCATGGCGACCGCATTTACGTGTTCCACGACTATATGGAGGATATTCTTGACGAAAAGGGATCGCTCTTATTCAGCATCCGCAACGCATCCGCTCCAGCGGCAGTAGATGGCAGTGGGCGGATCTATGTCGTTCATGCGGTCCCTCCGTCCGTGGAGCGCTTTAACCAGTCAGTGATGGGCATGGGCGGCTATTCGAATAACAGTACGGCCCTGGACCGATATGAATCGAGCATGATCTACCAGGACGCGACGTACATGCTCACGAGCGGCACCGTCGAGGCCTATTCGCCCGCCGGGAGCCTGCTTTGGAGCCGGTACATCGGCGTGAGCGCGATCCGGCCCCACATCGACCGGCAGATCTGGCCGAGCTACAATACGCTGCCGCTTTTATCCAACGGCGAGCTCTACGTGCCGGTGGACAGCGGCATCGTCGCGCTCGACGAGGACGGCGGGATAAGGTGGACGGCATCCCTGAATGACAGTGGATACACGCTCTTCTCGTCGATGCCGCTCGACGGCCGGGGCAACGTGTATATGGCTAAACTTAACGAGCCGCCTGCGCAGTCCTACCTCACCATGATCTCCGCCGACGGCCGCGCCTCGGCCATTTCCTGGCCATTCTATGCGTACGGCGGTATGACGATTGACCATCCGGACCTCGTCCCCGTCGGGGGGAAGGACGGCATCGTATATGCCATTGAAAACATGTGGCATTCCAGCGAGGATAATTTTAATAAGTCCCTGGCGTCCCGGCGCTTCAGCGAAGATACCATTGTCGCCAATGACGTGACGAGCGGGAGAGAGTTGTGGAACTTCACGATACCCTCGGCGGACGTTCACGTGATAACGCTGAACAGGAATAATGCAGGCGATGCCTTCGTCGAAACCGCTTCACTTTACCCGGGCAGCTTCACGTCGACGGTGCCCCTGACGCCCGTGACCCAGGAATTAATAAACGTATACCCAGGCCGAAACGTGACATACGTAAATTTCTATTACGCGAGCTACGAGGCGCCGCTCTTCCCCAACCTGTCCCGGTGCATCTACGCCAAAGGCATCTACGCCCTCGACAATAACGGGAAGCTGCTCTGGGAAAAGGATCCAGACGGCTTTGTTAGGAACATGGCAGTCGGCAACTCGACGATCTACTACAGCATGGATAACGGCCGCATCGGCGGCACCTCGCTGAACATCGCCGCCGGGGCGATTCTTACCGCCTTAACCTATCTTTTCCTCCGCTTCTTCGCGGCAGGTTCGGTTACCCGTGCCCGAAGCCGGATCGATAAGAACGAGAAGCGAAACGAGGTACAGAAGTTCATTGTCGACAACCCCGGCTCCACCCTGCGGGACATCGCCCGGGGTACCGGCGTGAACCTGGGCACGGTGCGCTACCACGTCTTAATCCTCAGCCTCAATCACCGCATCGTTTCTTATGCGGCAGATGACAAGCACGTCCGCTACTTTACGAACTCCGGCGCTTATAGTAAGGAGGAGCAGCTAGTCATTTCATTGATGCGGCGCGACAGCATGGGTCGGATATTGGCTCTTTTAAAGAAAACTCCCGGGCTGACCAATATCGAGATCTCTTTGTCCCTTGGCAGCCAGGAGAGCGCTGTAAGTCGATATATGAAGGAGTTGTCGGAGAAGGGCGTTGTCACCCGGAATGGTGCGTCCGAGGGGAGGTCCGCCTACTCCATCAATGAGGAATATAAGACGGCTGTATCCACGGCTCTTGGCCTACGATATTCCGCCTGAAACCATCTTTTCATTCGACTGCATCCATGTTGGGCGAATATATATCTGATTGTGATATAACCTTCATATACCAACCCGTCGAGCAACTACTAGCAACAGTATGGCAGGAATCATCATGAGAAGCTGGACATGCGTCGTCGCACTGGTATTTGTTTGCTCGCTCGGGCTTTTAGTGGGGCCCGGCATAGCTGAATCGAGGATAACTGACGTTTCAGCGGATGCCAGCGGATGCGGCATCGCGCTGAACGATAACGGGACCATCTGGCTATGGGGTACGGTGTCGTACAACGATGACACCGGCCTCCAGCCTGTCATCATGCCGGGCATTGACCACGTCAAATCTATTGGCGGGGACCTTGGCCCGGTCATACTCAAAGATGATGGCACAGTCTGGCTGATTCGTAACTATCCCATGTTTGAGAACACGACCAAATTCAATAACTGGCCAAACACAATGCCAGAAAAGGTCGACGGCTTGAGCGACATCGTCGCCATCGACGGGAGTCAGAGCGCGGGCTATGGTGATGACCTCATCGCCCTAAAGAAAGACGGCACCGTCTGGACGATGGGAAGCAATAGCCATGGCCAGCGTGGTACAAGCGATGGCTTCGGGAATAATAATTGGCAGTCGAAGGCCGTCGACCAGGTCGCCGGGCTTACAGATATAAAGGCGGTGTCCATGGGCGATGCCCATGCCCTAGCGGTAAAGAACGACGGTACCGTCTGGTCATGGGGATTTAATAATATGGGTCAGCTTGGAGACGGCACGGTCGCCCATGATCCCCATAATGACGGAGGGCAAACATCCCCTGTACAGGTCAAAGAATTAACCAATGTCACATCGGTCGCCGCGGGCATGGAATTCAGTATGGCCCTGAAGGACGATGGCACTGTCTGGACCTGGGGCAGAAACACCTTCGGCCAGCTAGGCGACGGAGTGCCCGGTAACGTGGAAGATTATAGTACCACCCCCGTACAGGTCAAAGGCCTGACCAACGTTATCGCTATATCGGCAGGGCGATGGTATGCGCTGGCGCTGCGGGATGATGGGACGGTCTGGGCCTGGGGTGACAACAGGATTTATGGCACTCTGGGCGATGGCACGCTGGATAACAAGAACGTCCCCGTGCAGGTAAAAGGCCTGTCGGGCATCGTAGCGATATCCGCCGGGAGCACGAACTGCTACGCGCTGGATAAGTATGGTGTTGTTTGGGGCTGGGGCGACGACAGCGCAGGCCAACTTGGCGACGGGCAACATGGTATGAACGTATACCGGGCCACGGCGGATAAGGTGCACTTCACCGAAGCTCTGGCAGGGCCTGCAATCGAGCTTCCCGGCATGAATAAATCCTCACCTCAGGCACCGATCACCGCCCCTGCTGCGGTTGATAACTCCATTGAATATATGTCGTATGTGGATGGGACCATATACTCATTCACAAAAAATAGTCTTACCACAATGGACAACAACGGAATGGCGAAGTGGAATATCACCATACCAGGCAGGTGGACATATGAAAAGGGATATAACCTGATCGTCGATCCACATACAAAGTCGATCAGCACCAGTTACGTAAATGGTGTAACAACGACGATGGAAGATGAGAATTCCACCACTTGCACCGCCGTTAAGACTGTGCCGATCTTCACGGCCAACGGAGGCTATGTATACGCATATGTCCTATCCGACGCGGCAGATGCAGCATTTCAGCCCATGGA